>DAOVOU010000123.1 GCA_030629475.1 Desulfobacterales bacterium
ATGCTCTCGGATTGCCCGAAGGTGTGAGACCCAAGGATCTTCCCGAGGGAACTAAGGAAGGGCTCAACGACTGGAAACGTACTGGATACAGCGGCCCCTGCCCGCCAATCGGCCGCCATCGTTACTTTCACAAGCTCTATGCCCTGGATGTTGTTCTTGCAAATCCGGGTAGGCCGACCAAAGGAGAGCTTGAAAAGGCAATGGAGGGACACATTCTCTCGAAAGCGGAGTTAGTCGGAACTTACCAACGCTCCCGATAAGCCTCTGGATGTCCGTAGCATCTGCCCCCGGCGCTGCACAGTGGTCAGGTTTCGATATGTCTTGTTCATGTTACCTGCTTTTCTTTACTCTCACCTATCCTAAGTACTACAGGACAAAAAAATTAGACACAATAGACAGGATGAACATCTTGGCCAGCTCACAGGCACATACGGACACAGCTAATCACGTTCTCAAGGAGACCGAAGAGACCAGACAGATCCAGAGGGTGGCCCTTTATGCATTTCTCCTCAACCTGGGGCTTGCAGGTCTCAAGGTAGTGCTGGCGTATTTTTCAGGTAGTCTCGCTGTTGCTGCAACTGCCGTCGATTCCGGCACTGATTCGGTTGCCTCCCTGGCTGTTTTTGGTGGACTTAAATTGTCCACGCGAAAGAGCCTCACGTTTCCCTACGGACTGTACAAAATAGAAAATGTAATTTCAGTGATTGTGGCTATATTCATTTTTCTGGCAGGGTTTGAGATTGCGCGCAAGGCCTTGTCGCCAGCAGCAGAGCCGCCTGCAATCACCCTCTGGATCATTGGCTGGCTCTTGGCCGCTGTCTTTATCACATTCTTGTTTGGCCAATACGCCATTGCCGTCGGCAAGCGCACTGAATCACCCACCTTGATTGCAGAGGGACGTCATCGTCAGGTTGATGTACTCTCCACAATAGTCGTGCTGTTCGCCCTGGTGCTGAACTATTTCGGAGTGCATATAGACTTTTTCGGCATCACCTTGGATCATATTGCTGCAGGCTTAGTGGTTGTTTTTATCACCCGTGCTGGCTGGGAGCTACTCTCCGACGGGATGCGCGTGCTGCTGGATGCCTCCCTCGCCCCGGAGGACCTTGGCCAGGTCAGGAAGATTATTGAATCTGAGCCTATGGTAACAGAGGTGCGATGGCTGGCCGGCCGCAACGCCGGCCGCTTTCGCTTCATAGAGACGTACGTGGTACTACGAACCGATGATCTGAAAAAGGCTCACGCAACGAGTCACCAGATTGAAGCCGAGATCCGCAAACAGGTGCCCCATGTAGAGCGCGTGGTGATTCACTACGAGCCCCAGGTACGCAAGTACCTGCACGTTGCAGTGCCCCTGGCAGACATGATGGGGAAAGTGAGTGCTCATTTTGGTGAAGCGCCGTACTTTGCCCTTGTACTGTTGCGTTTGGCCGACGGGCAAATCGAACGGCAAGAAGTGGTTGCCAACCCTCACTCCAAGGTTCCTAAGGCCAAGGGGATTCGCGTGGCCGAGTGGCTGGTCAACCAGAAAGTGGACGTTGTGGCCGTAAAAGAGGATTTGCACAAGAAAGGCCCTGCTTACGTTTTTGCCGATGCTGGGGTGGAATTAAAGGTTTTGCTGAATGACCAGTTGGACAGAGTCATTGAGTCCTTAAAAAACGTGTAACCGTTCATGGGTTCACGGGTTCAGTGTTCAGAGGTTCAAAGGTTCAGGGTTCACCGAAAAAATGAACCGTTGAGTTTCAGGACGTGTATCATCATGCTGGTCACATCCGCGCTACCATACAAGGTTTCACCCGCCTGCCATGCGAGACATGAGAACATATTGAAAGAACAGGTTATCAGGTTATTGGGACTGTTCAGGGCATGCTTGAAGAAACAAATGGGACTTAAGGCACGAGCGGGCAGGTCAGGTATTTGATAGCCTACGAACAAGGTCAACGAAAGAAACGTAACCCTGAACCCTGCCCGCCATTGCCAGAGATGCCAGCACTGCAGTTCGGGTGCGAGCCAGGCGTTGGCAGGCGGGGGTGAACTCTGAACCTGTGAACGCCTACAAAAATGTTTAGGTGCCCTGTTAATCCGTAGCACTCGAAAAGCAGCGTTTCAGCGCAGAAAACAACTGTGAGGGTATTGGAATGGCAGAAACTGAAAAGAAGCCTTCTCGTAAGATGTTAACGGCAGTTGTTGATTCCTTGTGTAACATTCCCCTCTTTGACAGACTTAACGGAGAGGAATTGAGCGTGCTGGCTAAATATGTGAACGTCATTGAGGTCAACCCCGGCGAGTACGTTTTTAAGGAGGGGGATAGAGGCGACTACATATGCTTTGTAGAAAATGGTTCATTGGATGTAATGAAGAGATCCTCGGCAGGAGGCAGCGCCATAATAGCCACATTGACCCAGGGACGTTCAATCGGAGAAATGTCTGTCATCGATAACTTTCCTCGGTCTGCTACGATAAGAGCCCGCACCAAGGCTACGCTGCTCACATTGACCCGGAGTCGTTTCGATTTGATATTGGAGCAATACCCAACAATAGGCGTCAAGATTCTCAAAAGAATTTCGCGTCTACTGAGTCAGAATTTGCGAAGAACATCGAGTCAGCTTGCCGACTACATGTTGCCCCTTGCTTGAACACGAGATGATTACGAACATTTCACACACCTGGATAACCTTTAATTACCATACGTTGAGCCTTTTTGATTGACACACAAGCCTCATTTTTCTATATTTTTTGATCAAGCATGATAAATCCGTAAAAAGTCTCCACAACTTGTTATTTCGAGCGAAGCGAGAAATCTTTCCGTGGCTTCCCCCAAGATACCCCAAAAAATAGGCAGATATCTGGTGACCCAAGAACTGGGGCGTGGGGGCATGGGTGTAGTCTATCTAGCTCAGGACCCCTTTATCGATCGCCTGGTCGCCATCAAGGTTACCTTAGCCTCTTCCTCCAAGGATCCCCAGAGGTTTGAGCAGTTTCAGCAAGTATTTTTCAACGAAGCCAGGGCGGCAGGCAAATTAATGCACCCCCACATCGTGTCGGTGTACGATGCCATGGTGGAAAAGGACCGGTGCTACCTGGTCATGGAATATGTGGACGGGTCCACCTTAAAAGAGTACTGTCGGGGAAAAACACTCCTGCCCCTTAACAAGGTAGTGAGAATCATCTTTCAGTGCGCCAAGGGCCTTGATTACGCCCACCAGAACGGGGTCATCCACCGCGATATCAAACCGAGCAATATCATGCTTTCCACGAAAGGCGATGCCAAGATTTCCGATTTCGGCATCGCCACGGTGGAGGGGGCTTCAGGCCTTCCCCGGCCGGAAAGTTTCGCCGGTTCAGTGCACTACGTGTCACCGGAGCAACTTGGCAATGAACCACAGACACCACAGAGCGACTTCTTCTCCTTGGGCGTGGTGATGTATGAACTCCTGACCGGAACCAAACCCTTTGAGGCTGACACGGACTACGCCACCTTTTACAAGATAGCCAATATAGAGCCCGAGCCCTTGAAGAAACATCGGCGTGATGTTCCCGAATCTCTGGAACGTATCGTCTTGCGAGCTTTGGAAAAGGCCCCGGCGAAACGTTACCGGACCGGCCTGCAACTTGCTTCGGAACTGAGCGCCTCTTTCGATCATTTGAGGTGCCTGGAAGAGGAAATCAATTTTGAAGAAAAATACAATGCCCTTAAAAAATTGGATTTCTTCAAGGATTTTACTTCCGGCGAACTTGCCGAGGTGCTCAAGGCTATCCAGTGGCTGAAGCACGAAGCCACTTCCGCTATAATTACCGAAGGGGAGATAGAAGACTGCTTCTACATTATTGTTGCAGGCGAGGCGATAGTTAAAAAACGGGGGATGCATTTGAATACGTTGAAACAAGGTGACTGCTTCGGCGAAATGGGGTACCGGGGCAACACCACACGAATCGCCACCGTTGAAGCGGTTCGCGATACTATTTTGATAAGGATCAACGGCTCAGTCATAGACCAGATGTCTATCAACACCCAGCTTCGTTTTCACAAGGTCTTTGCCAAGACCCTGATACAGCGTCTGACCCACACGAGCGATTTGTTGTCCAAAGGGTCCTATTGACATCTCCATGGGCATTCTGAAAAAAGATCCGACGATTTTTCTGGGCCTGGGTATAACCCTCCTCTTTTTGGGGCTTGGGTTCTTTCGCATGGAGTTTCTCGACACATTGGAACTCAAGTTCTACGATGTGATGATGAGTTTAAGGGGGGACCCAGAAGGCCCGAGCGATCTCGTTCTCGTGGACATAGACGACGAATCCATAGAGAAGCTCGGCCATTGGCCTTGGCCCCGCTCCCTTATGGCCAAAGGCATCAGGAAGTTAAACGCGGCCGGATCCAGGGTCATCGGGCTCAATTTGATCCTGAGCGAACCTCAGGACAAGACCGGCCTAAGGGAGCTTAAGGACCTGGAGGAGCTTTTCGTCGAAACCGTGCTGGACCATGCGGGCGACAAAGGGCCTATGTTTCTCCGGGCCATGAGTGACGCCCAGGCAAGGCTGGACAACGACAAAAAATTTGCGGAGGCCCTCCAGAAGTCAGGCAAAGTGGTGCTCCCGGTCTTTTTCAAGGAGCAGGCGCTGGGAGGGAAGGGAACAATAGAAATAGACGAGGCCCTGATTGATCAGTCGATCCAAAGCATCAGTTACCCCAAAGGCTTGCAATGCCCTCAGGCCAACGAGATATTCCTGCCCATCCCTGCCTTTTTAAGAGCCACAAAGGGGATAGGCCACATCAACCGCACCCACGACATGGACGGAACGTCCAGACGGGAACTGCTCTTGTATGAGTTCAACGGGCTTTACATCCCTTCCTACACCTTAAGACTGGCGGCCCTGTACCTGAATGTCCCCCAGAACAAAATACGGGCCGATCTGGGCTCAGCCATTTACTTAGGCTCCCTTGAGATTCCCACCACATCGTACTCTGAATTAATGGTCAGCTTCAAAGGCCCACGGGGATCCTTTAAGAGTTACTCCTACTTCGACGTCATGAACGATAAGATTCCATTGGGCGTCTTCAAGAACAAACTCGTTTTGGTGAGCGCCTCGGCTACGGGAATAATGAACCCGCTCAGCACACCTATCGATCCGAGCATGCCCGTGGGGGAGTTCTCAGCCCATACCATCTGGACAATACTAAACAAAGAATTTGTTCGACAGCTGCCCTGGGGGTCCAACGCTGAGATCCTTATGATACTCGTCCTGGGATTGGTGATCACATTTGTTTTGCCAAGGTTAAGGGCCATGATTGCAGGCATGACCTTTCTGATCTTTCTTATATCGCTCATAGGGGGCTCAACCTACTTTCTTGTCTCAAGGGGCCTCTGGGTTCAGGTGACCTACCCTCTCCTACAGCTTGTCTTTGGCTACATCGGGGTGGTAAGCATCAAGTACTTTGTAACCGAGGCCCGTGAAGAGAAGGTAGAGGGTGAGCCCGCTGAGACCAAGCGGATGCTGGGGATCTCTCTTCAGAGTCAGGGAATGCTGGATAGGGATGTCCGTGAAAGGAAAAAGAAACTGATGCAGGCCGGCGAGACGATGGCATCCGGCGACGGCTTTTTGGGCGACGGTTCAGCGGGCGAGGGCCTTCTGGCCGCGCGCACCCGTCTGGGCAGGTACGAGGTGATCAAGGAATTGGGCAAAGGTGCTATGGGCGCAGTCTACCTGGGCCGAGACCCGCGCATCAATCGGGCTACCGCGATCAAGACCGTCCCGTTTGCCGATGACTTCGAGCCGGAAGAAGCGGAGAATATGAAGGAGAAATTCTTCCAGGAGGCTAGAAGCGCGGGGACCCTCTCCCACCCCAACATCGTCACTATCTACGATGCGGGCGAAGAGCAAGATCTGGCCTACATCGCCATGGAGTATTTGGAAGGGGAGACCCTGGCAAAATATACGGAAAAAGGCAACCTCTTGCCCATGCGCAAGGTCATCGACTATGTGGCCGACATAGCCGACGCCCTGGATTACGGCCACCAGAAGGGGATAGTCCATCGGGACATCAAACCGGCCAACATAATGCTCTTGAAAACCGGGATTGTAAAGATCACCGACTTTGGCATAGCCAGAATGACGGCGACCTCCCAGACCCGGACCGGTGTGGTGAAAGGTACGCCGTATTATATGTCGCCAGAGCAGTTTTCCGGCGAAAAGGTGGATGGAAGGTCAGACATCTTCTCATTGGGAACAATGCTATTCCAGCTTTTGACAGGCAGGCTTCCCTTCTACGGCGATAACCCGGCAGCGCTCATGCACCAGGTAATGAACGTGCCCCATCCTGACCCGAGAAAAATAAACCCAAAAATAGTAAAGGCCCTTGTGACCATAATAAACAAGGCCCTGGAGAAGGACCGGGAGAAGCGCTACAAGAGGGCGTCCCATATGGCTGCCCACTTAAGAGAGCTTGGAAAAAGGATCGATGAATTTATTGCCAAAAAGAAGGCGGAAAAGAAATAGAAGATAGCAGATACTGGATTGTAAATGGCATAAATAGTGCATCGAACTTAGTTCGCTTCGCTCACAATTGGAATAATGGAATGTTGGAATACTGGAATATTGGGTTTGGAATACTGGAATATTGGGTTTTTATTAGGTTGATAAGTATCATAATTCATGAAATAAGTGAGTCATGGATCGAA
>DAOVOU010000133.1 GCA_030629475.1 Desulfobacterales bacterium
GCTCGCGATGGCGGGCAGGTACATCAAGTGTCCAATTTTTATGCAAACCATATAAATTCAAATAATGATAACCACTTAACTAATCAACTACTCAACCACTTAACGAGGTCTGTATAGGTTTTTCAAGAAAAATATTCGGAGGTCAGACATGGCAATTCTTACACGGGAAGATGTATATAACAAGATGGTCAACGAAAAAAGGCCTGTATGCCCGCATTGCGGCCAAGAGATGCTAATATGGGAATGTCCGCCAATGACTTTTTCAGATGGTTTGGGGTGGGGCACGCCGTATCTTTATGTGTGCTTTAATGATGATTGTCCCCCTTATCTTGAAGCCTGGAAGAATATTATGGACAACTATGCAACTTTTGCTTCCTACCGATGCATATGCGATCCGATGTCAGGGAAAATGGACTCCATGCTCGTCTACACCCGGGACGGGGGAAAAGGCAATATCATTGATGAAGAGATCAGGGCTAGAGAAGAGGCAAGAATAGCCGCGGAGAAAAGAAGCCTGGAAAAGCTGGAAGTCTATTTTGAGGCCAGGGATGCTGACGCCATACTCAGAGTGCTTTTGGCTGAAAAGACTCTGCCGAAGGTTCGATTGGAGGCGGCTGAAATGATAGGGGAAGTTGGGGGGCTGGATGTTATTGAGCCCATCCGAAATCACGTTTTTGAAAATGACGTGATCACGGCAAAGGCTGAGGCCAGCATTGAGCTGATTCACAAGCGAAATTACACCAGGGAATGTCCCTTCTGTACCGAGATTATCAAGGCACGGGCTGTCGTGTGCAAGCACTGTGGCAAGGATTTGCCCGAGGCCAAAAGCGCATAGCGCATAGCGCATAGGGCATGGAGCATAGGGCATGGAGCATGGACTCCTTTGCCCTTTGCGCTATGCGTTTTGCCCTTTGTGCTTCAGCTTCCTTTGGACATTGATGTTCATTTCATCGTAAGAGCGGAAGATAATCTTTTCCCGCTCAAGCCTGTCTTGCGGAAAGGGCTGAAGCTCTATTCCTTTCATATGTTCAATGGCTTCCTCCTTGGACGGAATGGCATCCATGCCCTGCTCAAGCACCTCGCCGGTCACGGTATCGAGCAGTTCCGCATCCTTTCCGTCTGTGACCACCGAAAATGGGATTTGGTAGACATCCAGCAACCTGGCTGCGGCAAGGGTTTCTCTTTGCCTCGATACCAAAGATCCAGGCACGCATCTTAGGACCATGAATCTCTTCCCCTGAACGAGGACAACCAGGTCCACGTTGGAATGGACTTCCTTGCCACCTATGGTAAACTTAAGGTCCGCATCCACCTCAATATCGTCTTTGCTGTAACCCTTTGTTTTTACCAGGAAACGTTCCACCCTCTGTCGGTTCTCTTCTGCCCCGATGTTCGGGACCTCAACTCCTGTGACAAAATCGGTCAGCATGCCGTAAGGCTTGGGCTTTTCTAACATCGCCGTCTCCTTATTTCAAGCGGCGGAGCCGCGTTATATAAAATCGCGAAGCGATTTTATGGCTTGATCTCTTGCTTTAACAGGCAACAGGCAATCTTATACTTTGGCCTTCCTTGTTTATCATAACTCAGGTTCCCCGGCTGAATAAGCTTGTTCATCACACAACCTTCTGGAATCGATAGTTGAAACAAGTTTCTTTCATTAATCGGGGGGGTTGGCGTGAGCTTGTCACCCTCAAACACATAGGAATGGAGGGGAAAATCTTCGCCCAAGGGGCACTGATAAACCCTGCCGTTCGGAAAAACAAAGTAGTTTTCCGCAACCAGAGCCGCACACTCAAAACGTTCTGAGCAGTCCAGGAACACCTTAGGATAGGTGACGTGGATGCCGAGTCGTGCTGCTCGGGCTGCCACTCTCGGAACAGCAGCCCATTCCTTTCTTGTTAGTTGAAGTTTGTGCTTTTCGTTCTGTGCTGAACGCCCTCTGATTCCAATGACTTGAATGAAAAACCGATCGATACCGATGACCTTTAGGAAGCCCGGCATGTTTTTCAGGTCACGGATATTCAATTGGCTCACTGTGTAGATCAGGCTGACTTTAAATCCCTTTGCAAGTGCCTTTTCTATGCCGGCTACACACTTGTTGTAGCTTCCTTTTCCCCTAATGAGATCGTTGATCTCTTCACATGATCCGTCCAGGCCGACACTGAAATAGTCTAGTTCTTCGGGAGCCACTTTTTCAAGGATGTGGTTAAAGAAGAACCCGTTGGTATCCACAGTGATTGAAGCGTAACCCATCCTCCTGGCGGCCTTAATTAGAAGGTGAAGGCCCGGGTGCAGGGTTGGCTCGCCGCCTATGAAGATGAGGTTGGAGGCATTTTTCTCGTGCACCAGGGCCTTCAACCACTTCTTTACGGTTTCGACAGGCAGGGTTTGTTTGCCGTGGTGCTGAGGGTTGATGTAGCAATGCCTGCATTTTAGATTGCAGCGGGTCAGTATGTGAAAGAATATATTTCTGGCGTTTTTTTGGAAAGCTACGGTTTTTTCCATGTCTATTTGGCTATCAATGATGAAATTGGCGCTTTTTGTTACAAAAAAATCGTAAAGACAATCTATCTCTTCTTGGTTCCGGCTTGTCCGGGTTATGTTTAAGATTTGTAGGGTGGGCACTGCCCACCGAAAACAATGAAACATCTTTTGTGGTGGGCAATGCCCACCCTACGAGCTTTTCCATGTTGAGGACTCTCTAAATCTTGTACTGCGCGCGGTGATAAATGCTTTTGTTTAAGCAGGGCTTCAGGCTTGCATAACACTCATATCACCAAGGGACAAAACAGGCAAGGACTAGCAAAGGGGGGTTGCCTTTTGAATCCATTCCCATTAAGCTATATTTTGCAGTGCGGGCGGGGTAAACCCGCCCGCGCCAAGGCCCAGCAAATGAAATATATTGATGCGAAACTGCACGAGGATCTTCTTGATAAGAAGCTTGAAGACGGCGAAGTCTTTTTGTTTCGGTGTCATGAGGGTTTGGAATGCTTTACTCGATGTTGTCGAAACCTAAACCTGTTCTTGTACCCTTACGATGTCCTTCGACTGAAGAATCGACTGAACATATCCTCGGAACAGTTCTTAGACACCTACGTGGACATTGTGCTGCGAGAATCGAATTCCTTTCCGGATGTGTTGCTCCGTATGGCCGAAAATAAGGAAAAGACCTGCCCATTCTTGAACGAGTCGGGGTGCACGGTTTATCCGGATCGGCCTGACACCTGTCGCACCTTTCCTCTGGAACAGGGGATTCTATTTCAGGGGACGGCAGGTAAGGCAACTGATGTATACTTTTTCAAACCCCCTGATTTTTGCCTTGGACAATATGAACCACAAGAGTGGACAAGTGAAAGCTGGGCACAGGACCAGGGGGCGGTATTTTATCACAAAATGACTGCCAAATGGGCAGAAGTAAAGGCCCTGTTTCACTCTGATCCGTGGGGCCAGGAGGGGCCCTATGGACCAAAAGGGAAGATGGCTTTTATGGCCACCCACAACCTCGACAAATTCCAGGATTTCGTTTTTCAAAGCACTTTCTTAAAGCGGTACAAAGTGAAGTCAGAAGTGTTAAAAAAGATCAAAACAGACGAGGTGGCGTTGATGAAGTTTGGTTTTGCATGGGTCAGATTCTTTGTCTGGGGGATTAACGTCCCTTACTTAAGGCCCCGCTGATGGGAGCATTCCCAGATTCTCACACACCTCTGAATAAATTCGAAATCCGAATATCGTACTGTTCTCAAGGCGTCAGCCGCAAATCCGTACTGTTTTCAAGGCGTCAGCCGCAAACAAATTCGAAAATCAAATGTCCAAATGTTCTAAACTGTAATAGCGGTTTCAGCGGCCATATGAAAAGCCAGAATTCCTTATTGGTTATTTTGAATTTTTGTCATTCGATATTGTTTCGAGTTTCGGATTTCGGATTTCGGTTTTTCCCGTTTCTGGCTTCAAGCAATACGTTATCGCCTGGGTTGGTAAGAAATCGGGGATGCCTCACTTATTGCTTCAGGGTATATTGAGCAAGCAGGGTTCCCTTCAAATAGCCCCTTTGAGGGTCCGAGAAGAATTTTTTGACAAGCATCAGGCTATCCTGCCTCAAGACATGAGGTATGACCGTTATCTCCATATCCTTATAGAAAGGGTTGAGCCTTTTTAGGTCTATGTTTGTCCCGCCTCCCATGACGTCTTCATAGGCGTACACGATTTGCCTTATGCCATTCAGGATGAGTGCTGCATAGCACATGAGGCAGGGTTCCAGTGTGGAAAAGAGTGTTACTTTTTCTCGGTCGATCTTTTTCTCCAGGCCGACAAGCCTCCTCAACGCCAATATTTCTGCATGGTCCAGTTCGTTTTGGTTGTCTGGCGTACTGTGGTGCCTTGCTCCGGTGACAAGCACTCTGTTTTCATACACCATCACACAGCCAACGGGGAATTCTCCCATGCTGAGTGCCTGGTGTGCCTTCTCAAGGGCCTTTGACATAAAGAATTCATAATCCATTTTCGATCTTCTTCTCCGATATTGTGCAGCGTGAATTGTGAAAAGGATCTACCACGAAAACACGAAAATGGGAAAGCACGAAAATCCCCCTAAACCTGCCCGCCATTGCCGTGTGTGCCGGCACTGTAGCTCCATTGCGAACCAGGCGTTGGCAGGCGGGTCCCCCTTTGATAAAGGGGGACTTTGAAGTAACCCCCCCCTTGAAAAAGGGGGGGTTAGGGGGGATTTTAGGAATGAGTCGATTTTTATTATAATACATTAATGTCGAGGCTTGCCTTGACGTTACCGTGCAATATCACACAATATGCCTTTACAGATCCTTGTTCTTGTGTAATAAGAAAAAAATTTCTTTCTGCCTCCAGTTTTGTGTGCTGTTGTCTTTGTATAGTTCTTAAGATAAAGTTTTTGGATGACGGAAGCGTATGTCTTCCATGGAAGGGGTCGGAATCAGCGCACTGATGCTGGATACTGGTCACTTGATACTGGATAAATGCAACAATTTCAAGCGCATGATCCAGCATCCAGTATCGAGCATCCAGTATCTAACTGCCATGAAGTACAACGCTAAGAATTCTCCAAAAATCCATGACCCCAAAATCTTTTTCTGAAACTCTATATGTTTACCCTGAGAGGAGTCTCAAGCTATGGCCCAGTGGCAGGCCTTAAGGAAACGATCGTATAAGCTGGCATCCATACGAGAGGAGATAGAGGCGTGGGAGAGGGAGTATCTCTCCCCTTGTGCCTGTTTGAGCAGTGACTCCCGGGGGAGGGTGACGTATGAAAAGCCCTGTCCCATTCGTACGAAATTTCAAAGAGACCGGGATCGCATTGTTTATTCCAACGCCTTTAAACGCCTCAAGCACAAGACTCAGGTCTTTCTTTCTCCGTTGGGAGACCACTACCGCACACGGCTTACACATACCCTGGAGGTCTCTACGATTGCACGCACCATGGCCCGGGCATTAAGGCTGAATGAGGATTTGGCCGAAGCCATAGCCCTGGGACATGACCTGGGACACACGCCGTTCGGACACGGCGGCGAGGTTGTGCTAAAGGAGATCTATTCAGAAGCCTTCTCTCACCGGGAGCAGAGCGTAAGGGTCGTTGATGTGTTGGAAAACCAGGGCCACGGTCTGAACCTCACCTTTGAGGTCCGTGACGGTATCCTGAAGCATTCCAAAGGGTATGGAGCAGTTCTGCCTGAGGAGCCCAATGAGATGCCCGCAACCGTTGAGGGCAAGGTAGTGCGGTTTGCTGATATCATGGCCTATCTCAATCATGACCTGGATGACGCCATCCGTAGCGGCGTCATACACCAGAAGCAGGTTCCAAAACACTGTACGGAGGTGTTGGGTCATTCCCATTCTGAGCGTATCAGGACCATGATAAACGACCTTGTGATGTCAACCCGGATTGAGGACGGAGAGATGCACCTTGCCGTAAGTCAGTCGGTTTCCCAGGCTATGGATTTGCTCAGGCAGTTTCTCTATGATAATGTTTACAGGTCTGAGCAGGTGCACGGAGAGTTTGTCAAGGCCAAAAAGATCCTCTCGGAGCTATACTACTATCTTCTGGAAAACCCGGAGGTTTTTGAAAGAGAACTGAGAAAAATGGAGATGGGTCCTTTCCCTGCGGGTACAACCCGGGAGCGGAAGGTCTGTGACTTTGCCGCCAGCATAACTGACCGCTATGCCCTGAATCTTTACGAAGAGATCTTTTTCCCGATGCCATTGGTTTGATTAA
Source organism: Desulfobacterales bacterium (assembly GCA_030629475.1). GTDB lineage: Bacteria > Desulfobacterota > Desulfobacteria > Desulfobacterales. The sequence continues at coordinate 6,242 of DAOVOU010000133.1, forward strand.
TCGGTTTAAACCACTACTTCTGGTAGTGGTATCATAAGAAGGTTCTACCGTTATAGGAATTATGGAATAGTAAGGTTAAGGATAAAACATGGATTATGATTAAGTTTCCGATTTTGGTTTAACAATACCGTGTTGTGAATACGTGTGGTGCCATGGACA
>DAOVOU010000090.1 GCA_030629475.1 Desulfobacterales bacterium
GCAGCCCTTCTGCAAAGGAAGGGATTCAAAGTTGTCATATGTGTGCCTCTCATCTTAAGGGACAAAGTGGTAGGCGTCATGAATCTGGGTTCAAAACGGATGATTTCACTAACTGAAGCAAAGATTGATCTATTGGTCGCCATAGGAAGCCAGATCGCCATTGCAATCAACGTAGCCAGACTTTATGAGGATATCCGGAAAAAAGCAGAAGAGATCAGGAAGACAAAAGAGGAGTTGGAATTGTTTGCCTACACGATCTCACACGATCTCAAGAATCCGGCTATCGGCGTCTCGGGGTTTGCCAGATTACTTGCTGAAAAATATGAACATAGCCTGAACGAAAAAGGGAAAAGATACTGCAATCAAATCAGGAAGGCAGCCGAACAGATCGAGATATTCACTCAAGACATCAATGAGTACATCACGACCAAAAGAGTCCCTTTCAACATCAAAAAGACCAATATCAAAAAGATCATAGGGCACATCAGGAATGAAGTGTTACATGTTTTGAAGGAGCGGAATATAAAATGGTCGGAACCCGACACCATTCCCGAGGTCATGGCAGACCAGTTGGCCATAACCCGAGTTTTTAGAAACTTGATCGATAACGCGCTGAAACACGCCGGAGAAAATCTTACCAAGATTGCCATAGGCTATGACGAGGACAAGGACTTCCATATATTTTCGTTTAGCAACGACGGCGTGGCTATGAAAAAGAAGAATTGCGAGGTGATCTTTCAAATGTTCCAAAGACTTCCAGCATCGGAGCAAACAGATGGCTCGGGCCTGGGTTTAACCATTGTGAAAGAAATCGTGGAAGCCCACAAGGGCAAAGCCTGGTGTGAATCCGGGCCCCAAAATGGTACAATCTTTTACGTAGCTATTTCAAAGGACCTCGGATAATCTTCTTCATCCCTACCCACATCTCCCCTCCTCTGGCGGACCGATCTCAGCCATTTTTTCGGGCAAATTCGTCCATGAAATCTACCAGGGCTTTTACTGCCTCCAGGGTTGAGGCATTGTAGATCGAGGCCCGACACCCTCCGACCGAACGGTGACCCTTGAGCCCGCCCAGGCCATGCTCAAGGGCCTGCTGCACGAATTCTTTTTCAAGATCCTCGCCAGGAAGGCGAAAGGTCACATTCATCACAGACCGGCTCTCCTTTTCCGCGGTTCCTCGGTAGAACTCGGACTCATCAATTGCGCGATAAAGGAGACCGGCCTTCTCTCGGTTGACTTCTTCCATTTTCTCAAGCCCCCCAATGGTCTCCTCCAGCCATTTTAGCACCAGTTGAATGGTGTAAACCGCAAAACAGGGTGGTGTGTTGAACATCGAGTTGTGATCGACAAACGTGGTATACTTGAGCATGGTAGGAAGCTCCTTGGGCACACGCTCCAGCATGTCCTCGCGAATGATCACCAGGGTGGCTCCTGCCGGCCCGAGGTTCTTTTGAGCCCCGGCATAGATCAAGCCAAAAGGAGAAACGTCAATAGACCGGCTCATTATGTCTGAAGACATGTCACAGATAAGAGGGACCCCGTCTGTATCAGGAAAAGATACCCACTGAGTACCCTTGATCGTATTGTTCGAAGTGATGTGAGCATAGGCAGCGTCAGAGCTGAAGGAAATCCCCTTGGGAATATAGGAAAAGTTCTTATCTTCAGATGAGGCGACCACCTTGACCGCCTTTCCCTGGATCCTGGCCTCCTTGATCGCCTTGGTGGCCCAGGTGCCCGTGTTTACATAATCGGCCGAGTGGCCCTCGGGCAGCAAGTTCATGGGAATCATGCAAAACTGCAAGCTTGCACCACCTTGAAGGTAGAGCACGTGGAAGCTCTTATCGAGTTTAAGGAGTCGCCTGATACGCACTGCGGCATCCTCAATGACCTCTTCAAACCATTTTGATCGATGGCTTACCTCGGTGATAGACATGCCTGACCCTTTGAAATCTATAAGTTCTGCCTGAATCTCCTCCAGAACCGGCAACGGCAGAACTGCTGGCCCTGCATTGAAGTTATGGATTCTCCCTTTCATTTGAACCTCCTATGGAATGGCGGAGTATTGGAGCAATGGAGTATTGGAGTAATGGAATAAAGCGCAGTAAAAATGTTGGAAACTCAACCAGTTAGTCCTCAATACCAATCGCGCCAAAGGCGGATTTTCAACACTCCAGTACTCCATCACTCCAATACTCCGTGACCAGTTACCCATCAAGTGTGAAGAGCCTACCTCCTGACTTTTTTTCGGCGACGCTATAGGCAAAGGCCCGTGGGTGTCAAGGGGAAAACCGGGGATTTGGGCAAGAGCCTCTTGACAAGGCATGTGTTTTGAAAGTAAAAATGGCCGATCAAAGCACCATGATTAACCGTTCGCGGTATCCGTTCAAAGGGCTCAATATGCCCTCTGTCATTGCGAGGAGCGAAGCAATCTCATGGTTTATATCTCAGAGATTGCGGAGCCTGTTCCGAGCGAAGCGAGGAATCTCCGGGTTTGCTTCGGCTTCGCCTCGCAACCGCTACGCTCCTCGCAATGACGAAAAGAAATGTACATGACCGGTTACAAAAATCGTAACCGAATCGCGGGGTGTACGAAAAACCCCAAAAGGAGAAGCAAAATTGAAGGTTCTGGTAAGTGACAAGCTGGCAGACATCGGCATTAAGATGTTCGACGAAGCCGAGGGTATTGATGTTGACGTAAAAGTCGGACTCAAGCCAGAGGAGTTAAAAGCCATTATAAAAGACTACGAGGCATTAGTCATAAGGAGTGCGACGAAGGTGACCGAAGACCTCCTCAAAGCGGCCATCCGGCTGAAAGTGATAGGGCGGGCCGGTATCGGGCTTGACAATGTGGACATCCCGGCGGCCACCAAACGAGGCATCGTAGTCATGAACACACCGGGTGGAAATGTGGTGACCACGGCTGAGCATACTATTGCCATGATACTCGCGCTTTCGCGGAATATCCCCCAGGGTACTGCATCCTTGAAAGCTGGCCTGTGGGAAAAGAAAAAGCTGCAGGGCAGAGAGGTCTTTGACAAAACCCTGGGGGTCATTGGCTATGGCCGGATCGGCAGTATTGTGGCTGATCGGGCCCGTGGACTCAAGATGCGGGTCACTGTACACGACCCCCGTGTCAACAAGGAACCCATGGAGCAAGCGGGTTTGGAACTGGTCTCTTTGGAAGAACTTTACAGGCGCTCGGACTATATCACGATTCATGTACCCAAGTTGAAGGAAACGATTAACCTCATAAACAAGGAAGCCTTCGACCAGATGAAGCCCGGCGTGATGATCATCAACTGCGCCCGAGGCGGCATCGTGAACGAAAAAGACCTGGCCGATGCCCTTAAGTCCGGGAAAGTGGGAGGTGCCGCCCTGGATGTTTTTGAAACTGAGCCCCCGGGTTCCTCCCCTCTCTTCGAATTCGATAATGTGATTTGCACCCCTCACTTAGGGGCCTCTACGGCTGAGGCCCAGACGAATGTGACAGTGGCTGTGGCCGGACAGATCATCAGTTACCTTCAGTCCGGCACGATCATCAATGCTGTCAATGTCCCATCAGTAAGCGGAGAATTGTTAGGCAAACTCCGGCCTTATTTGATCCTGGCCGAACGTATGGGCTGTCTCCAGGCGCAACTGACTAAAGGGGCTATAAAGGGAGTCGCCATAAAATATCTGGGGGATTTTTTGGGCCTTGACATGGCCCCTGTCACCACGGCGGCCTTAAAAGGGTTGCTCACGCCCTTCCTCCAGGATGAGGTCAATTTCGTCAATGCCCCCGTGATCGCCAAGGAACGGGGAATCAAGGTCATCGAGTCGCGCAGTGTGGAGGCCGAAGATTTTACGAATCTCATTACGATTCAGGCAACGGGCTCCGAAGGGTCCAACACGGTTTCCGGGACCATATTTGGCAAGCACGAACCAAGGATTGTCCGGGTCAACGCCTTCAGGCTGGAAGTTGTTCCCGAAGGGCACCTGCTTTTCATCCATAACATGGACAAGCCCGGCGCCATCGGCAGCATTGGAACCGTGCTCGGCCGACACAATATCAATATTGGTCGAATGCATGTAGGTCAGGAAAAGGATGGTGACCGAAATGTAATTCTGCTTGTTACAGATACCCCCGCACCACCCGAGACGCTGAAGGAGTTACGAGCACTTCCATTAGTCAAATCAGTAACTCCCCTGGAGCTATAAAATCGCTTCGCGATTTTATAGGACAGCACCTTGACAATGTTGTGGGCAGAACATAAAATATAGACACACTTGAACTTAACGCCCTACGGGCGAATTTAAAAAATCTCTGACACGGATTTCACTGATTACACTGCCCTTTATTTCACAAATGCGGCAGCATTTATGAAATGGAAGCATTGTTCAAACAATATAAACCTAATCCGTGGCCATCCGTGCCCGCCCTGGCGCGACAGCCCGCCCTGGCGCGACAGAAGCCGGAGAATGCCCCGCAGAGAAAAACCCGGTCTGGGCCAGGGAAGCTGGACAATGCCACGGAGAGAAAAACCCGGCCCGCCCTGGCGCGACAGAACATGGAGAATGCCACAGAGTGAAAAACCCGGTCTGGGCCAGGGTCTGGGCCAGGGTAATCCGTGTCTAAAAAGGAAATTTCTGAGAAATTCAATGTGCAAAGCTCACGTATAGGAGGAAATCATGGCAGAGGAGGAAAAGGGATTCATTATAAAAGATAAACGGACATTTTCTCCGGAAACAGGAGAACCTAGGGCTGCTGAACCCCAGGAAGCCGAAGAGGAAAAGGCGGCAGAAAAAGAAGCACCAACGGGTGAGGCCCGACCAGCAGCAGAAGAGGAGGCCCAGCTTCCCGAGGTCAATTTTTCAACCTTTATCTTTTCTCTCAGTTCCTCAGCCTTTCTTCATTTTGGTGAGATACCAGACCCTTCAAGTGGCAGTAAGAAAAAGAATCTGCCTATGGCAAAACACACCATTGATATCCTGGGCATGCTGGAAAAAAAGACAAGGGGAAACCTGACCCCTGATGAGGAACAGCTTTTCGAGAACATCCTGTACGATTTGAGGATGCGGTATGTAAAAGAGACGGAATAAGACAGAATATTCAGGAATTCAGGAATTCAGGAATTGTGAACTACAAGAGATTTGAGGAGTTGCCATAATCTGAAGTAAAAAATTCGAAATCCGAATATCGTACTGTTCTCAAGGCGTGAGCCGCAAATCCCTGGCCCAGACCTGGACTACATGGGCACCAAAATCATCTGGGCATGTCGCGCCAGGGCAGGCCGAAACAAATTCAAATGACCAAAACTCAAAATTCAAAACAGTATAATCTGGACGATGCATGAAAGATTTTGTTATCCTAATCGAGATGCGTCGTAAGAAGGAGGCATAGTGATGCACTTAAACAAATTGGATAAGACAACTGCCTGGCGCCTTCCTGTTGTAGCGGCGGCGCTGGTCGCAATATTGGCAGGGATCTTTCTGGCCGCTGGTTTCAATATTACCCAAAACACCTCGGCTTCGAATCCATCTTCGACCGTGATGGTTCCCGCCAGTTTTACGGATGTAGCCATGGCGGTGAGCCCGGCTGTGGTAAATATTCGAACTGAGAAGATCATCAGGGGGGGCGGACCGGTCTTTAGACATTTTCAAAGCCCCTTCGGGAAGGAAGACCCTTTTCATGATTTCTTTGAAAGATTCTTTGGAGATATCCCTCGCCGTGATTTTAAACAGCGAAGCCTTGGTTCGGGGTTTTTCATTGATAAAGAGGGCTATATCGTTACCAATAATCACCTTATCGAGAATGCCGACAAGATCAAGGTAAAATTGAAGAACGGTAAGGAGTATGACGCTGAAATTGTTGGACGAGACGTCAAGACCGACATTGCCTTGATCAAGATAAAGTCCTGGCGAGACTTTCAGGCCGTAAAGTGGGGTGACTCTGATGCCCTGAAAGTAGGTGAGTGGGTTGTAGCTATCGGAAGCCCCTTTGGGCTGGAACATACAGTAACGGCCGGTATCGTGAGCGCCAAGGGCCGTGTGATCGGCTCCGGACCGTACGATGATTTTATCCAGACCGATGCTTCCATCAATCCCGGAAACAGCGGTGGGCCGCTTATCAATATGAAAGGAGAGGTGATAGGTATCAATACGGCCATTGTTTCCAGAAGCGGTGGTAATGTGGGGATTGGGTTTGCCATTCCGATCAACCTTGCCCGCGGGATCATTAAGCAACTCAAAGCATCTGGCACAGTCACGCGAGGCTGGCTTGGTGTTAGCATCCAGGACCTGACTCCGGACCTTGCCGAGTATTATGGAGTGAAAGATGGCAAGGGTGCACTGATAGGAGAGGTTTTCGAGGGAGACCCTGCCGACAAAGCAGGGATCAAACCAAAGGATGTGATCATTGAGGTGGATGGCGATAAGATTGACGACAGCCGGGACCTCTCTCAAAAAATTGCGGAGATCCGGGTGGGGGACAAAATTACCATTAAAGTGGTGAGGAGCGGAAAGGAACTCACCTTTCGAGTGGACATTGCAAAACGCACGGAGGACAAAGAAAGCCTTGCTCTGAAACAGCCCATGGAAGAGACCGTTCTGGGCATGACAGTCTCCGCCCTGACAAAAAAGCTTGCCAGGCGATTCAATATATCAGAGACCGAAGGCGTTGTGGTTGTGAGTGTGGAGCAGGAAGGCCCGGCTGACAAGGCCGATGTCCAGGAAGGGGATCTTATCCTGGAGATAGATCACAAGCCTATAAAGACCCTTGACGATTATCAATCACAGATTGAAAAAGTGAAAAAAGGCGAGACCGTTCCCTTCCTTATTAAGAGAAAAAGAGGCTTTTTGGCACTTAACATAACCAAATAGGTTTAGCCGGATGAATAGACTGGTCATCCCATCACCTGCAAAGATTAATCTCTTTTTAAAGGTGGTTGGGAGACGACCAGATGGATACCACGAAATCATAACCCTCCTCTCTCGGATTGGTCTGTTTGATACCGTCGTACTGCACTTTGATCAACCCTCCATAAGCGTCACCTGCTCTCACCCCAGGGTACCGGAAGACAGAAGCAATTTGGCATATCGGGCGGCTTCACTTTTTTTTGAGGCCCTGTCAACAAACGATGGCGTGGCTATTTTCATTGACAAGGTGATACCTGTGGCTGCAGGCCTTGGTGGTGGCAGCAGCAATGCTGCTGCCGTGCTGATGGGGTTGAACCAGCACTATGGGCTCCCTTTTAGCGACGGTGAACTTAGAGAGATTGGACTTAAGGTTGGAGCCGATGTCCCCTTTTTCTTGTTTAGGCATGTGGCAGTCGCCCGTGGGATTGGGGATGACTTGCAGATGTATGAAAATCTGCCGCCGCTGTCTGTGGTTTTGGTGTGCCCGGGATTCGAGGTGCCCACGGCCTGGGTTTACAAAAACCTGAGTTTAGGATTGACAAATCATGAAAAAAGATTCAGAATGATTAGTCTTAAGGAAGATTTTTCGCGTGTTAAACACCGTTTGTTTAATGATTTGGAGCAAGTAACCATTGGCAAGTTTCCGGAGATAAGGAGCATCAAGAAGGCCCTCCTCAATCTCGGTGCCGAAGCAGCTCTCATGTCCGGGAGCGGGCCAAGTGTGTTTGGCCTGTTCAAGGATGCGCAGCAGGCTACAAAAGCGAATCACAACATAACC
>DAOVOU010000250.1 GCA_030629475.1 Desulfobacterales bacterium
GATGGAATAGTGGAAGAATGGAATGTTGGGGATGAGAAGCAGAAAAAAATCATTTTCTAATTGTCTTCATTCCTCTTAACCCAATATTCCAGTATTCCAACATTCCAGCATTCCAATTGTGAGCGAAGCGAATTAAGTTCTATATCTTAACCCGGACAAACCGGAATTGAGGAATTGCGAAAGAACGGCCCTTGGCAATCGGATCTGCCTTAAGGATACCTGTTTTCATTTGATCCGGCTTTTGATAACTAGATTGGTAGGCGTTCACAGGTTCAGAGTTCACCGTTCAGGGTTACCTTTTTTGATTGTCGATTTACGCCCGCCCTGGTGCCACTTGATTGGAAGAGGCTGCTGCCTCCGTAAGTCAGGTCTGGGCCAGGGGTTGTCGATTGTTTTTTCAATCATCAATCGGGCGGTGACAAGGGGTCAGCTCTCAACATTTGTTCGGTGAACCCCTGAACCCCTGAACCATTGAACCCGTGAACGGTTACCGCAGCCCTGAGTAGCTTTCTGCTTTCACTAATGTGGCGGAATGGCTGAACGTTTACGAATATGCGGATACGAGACAGGCCATTTCTCTTGCTTTTGGGACAGAATTTGCATAGAAATCTGAGGCATGCCGCCCGCCCCGCATAGCTGCCACAACAGGGCACGCAGGGGCGGGGTCCTCTTAGAGTCGTCAAAGAGCCAAAAAGTTTTCAGGAAAATGCCTGTGCGAGAACAAGACTATCCTACTGAACAGACGTCGGAACCGCCAAATCCCCCACATGGCCGCATCAAGAGTTTTGTTCGGTATTTTTATAATCGTTTCATCCGCCTTCACGGAAGCCCCGAGCAGGTCGCCTGGGGAGCAGCGGTAGGTTTCTTTGTAGCCATGACCCCAACAATGGGCATCCAGACCTTATTGGCCGTGCCCATTGCGGCCCTCTTCAGCATTAACAAGGTGGCAGCGGCTGCAACTGTGTGGCTCACCAATCCAGTCACCGCACCTTTTATTTACGGATTCAATTACATGGTAGGCGCAAAGCTGCTCGGTTATTCACTAAAAGCCCCCTTTTTTTCCAACCCTTCGTGGGAAACATTGTGGCATTCCAGCAAGAGCGTCTTTGCCTCGCTGATGGTGGGCGGAACCCTGACGGGCATAGTTGTGGCCGTAGCAGGCTATTTCTTGACTTTGGGAATGGTCAGGACTGCCCGGGAAAAAGCCCGTCGTCTTAGACGGAAGAAAAGGGGACTTGGGTCAACCGGCCAAAGGGTTTAATGCTATCTTTTCTCCCAGCGTAAAAGTTCTGTTACCTTACTAAGGGTGCTGCCCTCCTTGATTTCTTCACGGATTCTGTTCTCTCTTTCTAACACGTCCATGCTGCGATTGGCATATTCAGTAGCCATTGACCCTGGCAGAACCACGACTCCATCATCGTCCCCGAGAATCCAGTCGCCATTTTCTACCCTGTGGTTGCCCACCGTCACGGGGACACCAATCTCCCCGAAACCCTTTGGCTCGCCTGCATTGGGCATAATCAATCTTGTAAAGGCGGGAAATTTCATGTGGGCAATATCGTATGTATCGCGCATGGCGCCGTCTATGACTACTCCTGCCACCCCTCTCTGTAGTGCAGAATGTGTGGCTAACTCTCCCCAGATAGCCGGGCCGACCCCGCCTGCATCAACCACGATCACATCTCCCTTTTCAGCAACATCAATCGCTTCAACAGGCTTGGCCCAGTCGCCCGGATAGGTCCTGACTGTGACCGCCCGGCCTACCATCCTGATCCCTTGAAACAAAGGGCGTAACCCTTCCAAGACGCCACCCCTGTGCAAGGCATCTGATAGATTTGCTGCGGAAACTCGTTCGAGGATGTCTCGAATCTCTGCCTCGGACCCCCTTTTAAAGAGCCTGGTAGGGATGGCGACCCTTTCCTCCATGGCCTTCTTTATGTTGTGGGCCGCCTCCGTGGGATTAACTGCCTTGGTAATTGCTCCGCCCACTATAACGATGGATGCCCCTGCTTCCAACGCGCGGGGTGCTGTTTCAGAGTTAATCCCCCCTGCCACTCCTACGGCCAGGGAAACAGCCTCAGCCGCCCTGCGGAGGGTTTCAAAAGGGTCTTTTCCCTCCATCTGTTCGTCTATGGAACAATGCACTGTGATGTAATCGGCTCCAAAATCCTCAACCTGTCTGGCCCGAGACACAGGATCTTTGACCGCGATCAGGTCCACTACGATCTTGGCCCCGTAGTTTTTTCCTGCCTGTATGCACTCGCGAATAGTGGCGTCACTGGCAGCACCAAGGACATCAACGATATTGGCCCCCGCCTTGGCAGCAGTCTCAACCTCGATGCGGCCTGCGTCCATAATTTTCATATCGGCAACGAGGGTCACATGGGGAAACAGGCTCCTCAGTTCCCGCACAGCCTGGAGCCCCTCACTCTTGATCAAGGGGGTGCCGACCTCAAGCCAATCCACGCCGCCAGCCACCCCCGCCCGTGCACTCTTTACGGCCCGCTTCAGATCAACAAAATCAAGGGCCAGTTGTAGAACAGGTTTCATTGATATTCCTCACTCCAGATTCGCGTGCCGGTCCAGTATCGTTCCAGGATCCCTCCCCTGCCTCTGGTACAATGCCAGCACGATTATTTCGAGCAAGACAAAGGCCGCCTGCTCGAACAAAGACCCCGGGGGTTGGATGGAATAGAACTCCCTGGAGAATTCCAGCTTTGACCCCGCTGGAATGGAGACGCTGTAATCAAGGGCCCTTCCAATCGGGGAATCTTCAACCCCTATCAAGCCGAAAGTCGTTGCTCCCCGCTGCCGGGCTACTCTGACCCATTCTTGTGTCAAACTGGTTTGCCCTGAACCGGAAAGCACAACGAGCATGTCCCCTTTGTCGATCCTGGGGGTTATGGTTTCACCAACAAAGAAGGCCGGATATCCGAATTGCATTAACCGCATGCAAAAACATCGCAGGATGTATCCGGACCTTCCCTGGGCAGCGCAAAAGATCCTGCCTGCCTTGTCGATCTCTTCGATTAGATGATCAACCTCCTCCCATGACACCCCTGCCAGGAGGTTTCGATTTTCGTTCAAAATGGCCTCGCCAAGAACTTGAGGATTCACTTGATCATCCTATGGGGAATATGCTTGAGTTCACAATTCTCTCTATGCCTATATAAGATTATAGGAAAAAGGCTGTTGAGTCAATCATACGATTTTCAGTCTACCGGATAACAGTTCGATTTATAATTGACACACAACCGTCCTTTTCATATCATAAAAACTTAGCTCTATTTCGTTCCGCAATTGGTCGAGTGGTCAAGTGAAGGCGAAGCTTTGCCAGGAAGTATTCTTGACGTGAGCGTGGTGTCGAAAAATGAATCGGGCAGTTTTCAGCTCGCATAGGCAGGGCAAGACCGAAGATAGGGACTCGTTTTTCTGGCTTGCTGTGAAAGGTTTGTTTTCTTATGGAAAAAGAAGAAATTCTCTATACCATTAAAGGCCTCCCCGCTTTTCCGGAAACCGCATTAAAGGCCATCAAGGCCGTCAAGGATCCGGACAGTTCTGCCCAGGATCTGGTCAACATTATCCAGTACGACCAAAGCATCACTGCCAACATCCTGAGATTTGCCAATTCCGCCTATTTCGGACTCCAGGCTAGAGTCACCTCGCTTAAGCAGGCCGTGGCATATCTGGGTTCGAAGGCCATAATAGATATACTATTTTTGAGCGGGTCTTTGAGCTATTTCCGCGGAGAGTATGATGGTTATGGCCTCAAAGGAGAGGATCTGTTGACTCATTCAGTCTCCACAGCACTCATGTGCCGCATTTTGGGGGAAAGGATAGGACTGGAAGAAACATCTACCGTTTTTACGGCGGGTCTCTTGCACGACATCGGCAAGGTGGTTCTCAGTTCATTTGTTAAGGACAGATACAATGAAATCATGCAGTTGGTTACCTATGAAAATTATTCTTTTGTTACGGCAGAGAGGGAGGTTCTGGGCATGGATCATGCCCAGGTTGGTGGAGAAGTAGCTAAAGAGTGGGAGATCCCGGAAGAGATCGTCCGTCCCATATCCCTCCATCACCAATTTGAAAAAGCCCCTCTTGAGGATATTTCCACACCCCTGGTTTTCCTTTCAGACCAAGTGTCTTTTGTGATTGGCGGGACTATGGGGGCGGATCGTTGGAGCTTTAAAAGAATCAAAGAGGCACTGACACGCTGCCAATTGAGAGAAGGTGACCTGGACGGCGCCATGCTTACGCTGCGCGAATCCTTGAAAGAAGTGCAGGAGCTTCTA
>DAOVOU010000273.1 GCA_030629475.1 Desulfobacterales bacterium
ATGCTTCATCTACTCCCAGTACTTTCAGGCCTCTCTTGACCTTTTCCCTGATCCCCAAATCCCCATCGCCTTCCTGGATATCGAAATTTGACTTCAGAATTTCTATGACCGGATGATATGCCACACCCCTGCTGTAAGAAAGGCACTTTCCTTCAAGAAAGGTCACATCTTCGTTTGCCACAGCCTTTCTAAACTCATATAAGAGTCTTGACTTCCCAACCCCTGCCTCAGCTATGATGGAAAAGGCTTGGCCCCTGCCTCCTTTGGTCCTCTCAAAACCATCGAGTAACAGCTCAAGCTCTCTCTCCCTTCCAACAAAGGCGGTCAGACCCCGTTCTGCACTGACGTCAAACCGTGTCCTCCTGGTACTGGGAGTAATCACCCTGTAGGTCTTGACAGGACCTTCCTTGCCCTTGACCTGCTTTTCACCCAGTGCTTCGAACCGAAAGAATCCCTCGGTGAGCTTGAAGGTCTCCTCAGTCACATAGCTTGTTCCAGGTTCTGCGAGTTCCTCCATCCTGGATGCCAGATTTACCGTATTGCCCACCGCCTTGAACTCAACCCTAAGGTCATTGCCCAGGGTTCCCACGACCACCGCTCCGGTATGAATACCAACCCTCATCTTGACAGGTGGTATGCGTTTTTCCTCCTGTTTTGATTTTTCACTGAACCTGGCCATTTCCCTGTGAATTGCCATGGCTGACCGAATTGATCGCTGAGGTGCATCCTCAAGAGCAATAGGAGCTCCAAAAAGTGCCATAATCCCGTCGCCAGTCATCTCGTTGACCGTGCCTTCATAGTCGTGGACCTTGTGAATGAGGATCTCGTAGACCTCATCCATGATGGAGTATGCTTCCTCAGGACCAAGTCTCTCGACTAGTGGGGTAAACCCCTCCATGTCGCAGAACATGACGGTAACTTGCTTACGCTCGCCCTCGATCTTATCCCTTTGGGATAGGATTTTCTCAGTGATGCCCTTGGGAAGGTACCGTTGGATTTTATCCAGCTTCTCGTCAAAGGAGAGATCTTTAGTGGATGGTTCTGAGGGAAGGGTTAGATTGTGGCCGCATTCAGCACAGAATTTAAAACTTGCCGAATTACTAAAGTCGCACTTTGGGCATATTATTTCTAATTTGCCTCCACATTCGACGCAAAACTTAGCACTCTCAGGATTCTCAGACTGGCATTTTGGGCATTTCATTTTTGATGTCTTAGGGACTGTTTTTTCATAGGATTCAGCTTAAGTTAGACTTGACTGAGCGAGAAGAAATCATTGAAATTAATGACAGTATAGTTGAAAAAGGCAAAGGAGGTCAATCAGAATTGAGAAAAAGAGAATTGAAGGGAAGATTAAAAAAGTCTTCAATATATTGTGGTATCTGGCAGAACCCATTTGGTTATGACTTCGTGCCATAATCGGTTGTACAGCCAAATTAGATCTTATTCAAGGTTTCGTTTGGTAGTCATGAGTTTTTCGGCCTTCAAATTGTCAGCAATCATAGCAGTATGTTGCACTTTTCGGCCAAGCGGCTCTCATACAATATACAGACATTACTATGACACGGGCAGGACCATCGCCCAAATTCAACCACCCGGTTTTGGTGGCAGAATAGCCAGAAGAGATGGCGCTTACATGAGAAGGCCAAAAGGTATTCGTGACCACATTCCTTGCATTTAACACGGGCAAATCCATTATGGGGATCACCACAGTCAAGATACCGGTAAATAACCCGCCTGACATAAGACCGGAAAAAACCATGCTGTTTCTCAAACCGTTGCTCATAGATCTGTTCAAATGTTTCAAAATAATCCTTCGGCGCGCAGACTTCCCTGGGCCTTGTCGCGCGCGATTCAGCACCTCCGGTTCCGCGAGCAGGACGTCATCCCCTCACATATTCTCGACCCTACGGAGATGGAATTTCTTTTCAATTCTCTGGTTCTATTGTGTGATCGATGGGTAGTCTTATCTCCGAGTTGAAGCCTGCTTGCGCCCGCACCGATTAGGGGTTCCTTGTGATCTCAGACCCGTTCGACATAACTCTAACCGATTTCATCCATAGATGTACGAAGAGCGGCTAGGGGGGCTCGATTCCGACTCGTGCGCGGCGGATGTTTCCGCCCACGAGAACCGCGATCAGACGTGGATGCTTCAAGAGCCAGCTAAACCGTTTGAATATCACCCTCTTGAGCTTTTTTCGGAAGAAAGGATAGAGCATGTCGTATGCCCGCTGAACGCCGCGCTCGAGCTCTTCATGTGTCATTTGCTTAGGGTCGAAGACTGCATGGGACCAGCCGAACTGCGTGCGCCGCGTTGCCTTCAACAGCCTTCCCTCTCGCTGGAACCTCTCGTAAATGGGTGTGCCGGGGTAGGGCGTTAGGATGTAGAGATTCGCGTCGTCGATATCTATGACCTTTGCCAGCTCGACCGTGGCGTCGAATGCATCGGGCCCGTCGGTGTCGAAGCCGAACATGAAAAACCCGGTAATGATTATTTTTCGGTCGTGAAGCTTCCTCACGAGGTCGCGGTATTTTTCGACTCGGTTGTGCTCGACGGATGCCCACTTGAGCGAGTTCTTGTTGAAGCTCTGAAATCCCACCTGGACGTTGAAACACCCTGCTTCAGCCATCGCATCGAGCAGTTCGTCGTCGTCCCCAATCGTTGTGGGACCCTGAATTGCCCAAGACTTTTTCAGGGGGACTATGGCGTGGAAGAGCCGGATGGCGTAGTCGCGATCGGCGAAAAGGTTGTCGTCGACGAAGAAGAAGATTTTCTGCCTCAGCGAGCGGATCTCTTCCACGACAAGTTCCACGGCACGCTTCCTGTACTCTCGCCACGGGGTCGAGGGGAGGTAGCAGTACCGGCACGAGTTGGGGCAGCCGCGCGTCGCCTGGACGCACGTGAACCAGGAGGGTTCATCCAGAAGGGCACGGCGCGGGAAAGGAACATCGTTCATATCGGTCGGCCTTTCAGAGCGGTAGATGCGCTCCAAGCCCCCTTTCTCAGCGTCGCGCAGGACATTCTTCCATACGTACTCCGCTTCGCCCACGACAACGCTGTCCGCGTGATCCAGACACTCTTCAGGGAGAATACTCGGATGAACACCTCCCAGGATCACCTTAGCCCCGCGCTTCTTGAATTCGCGTGTGAGATCGTATACACGCTCTGAGGTGAAAGTGGTGACGGTGATCCCGATGAGGTCGAACCCTTCACCGGAGGGAATGGCTTGCCAGTCCGCGTCGGCTATCTTCACTTCATGTCCGTCGCTGAGAGCTGCCAGAATCCCCAGAGAAAGCGGCGTGAACCGCACATTCTCCAAATATCTGTACTGCCCGCCGTGGACGAACCATCTAGGCTTGACGAGTAGTATCCTCACGTGCGCCTCCTAGAAGAGGGAGTTCCAGGGCTCGGTACCTTATATGCTTGAGGAACTTTTCCAGCCGGGAGGTTGTCGAAGATAGAGCTCGGAGTGCTCCCCTTCCTCGGCCGGCTAGAAAAAGCAGGTAGCGTGCTCGGCGAATATGTCGCCTGATTCCCAGAAAGCGAGCCTACGGCACCCTCCGCAGGTCTCGCGATAGCGGCATCGGCCGTTAGCTGAGTTGATAGAGTCTATGATAGATATTAATTGATAGGAAGACTCTCGGCGACTAATAATGCCAAGGAAAAACCCTAAAAAAAGGAAGGACCTCCCTTGGCAACCGACTGCCCTCATTATTCTGAAAAACCACAGCATCTTGCGGTTATCCTCTATAGTCCAGCAATTACAGGATACGTGCCATATCATATACCTGCCAACTGGCCAAATTTATTGTAGACTTGGTTTGGTAGTCATACCATTTCAGGGCGGTTTGTCATCTGGTTTTTGACACCCACAAACAAAAGCCCTAAACTGGCTTTCCGAAACCACCCACAATAGAAAATAATAACGCAAAGATCAACGCTTGAATGATCCAGCCGATGATGCAAACAACTACAGCGCGTAATGTGCTCTGATAATCAAGAGCTTGTCTCACCGCAATAACCATTGCGACTAACATCCAAATTGAGGCAGCCAGAAAAACGAACCATGTCAG
>DAOVOU010000348.1 GCA_030629475.1 Desulfobacterales bacterium
AACACCGAAATCAGCGGTGGTTCGCCGTCCGCTGGATTTACTGGTTGGCTCTTTTCTTCCATTTACAGGAATGCGTACACAATGTGCCATCAAAGAACTCGCGATTGAGAATGTCCAGTGCATGCAGGGAATTGATTAAGCCGCCACAGTATTTAGGCTCAAGTGCTATCGTTAGACCGACTATTCTGCTCAGAAGTGGACCTATCAAAGGGCCATCAATCGACAGGGTTGACCTTATTTCTGCATCTGATCTTAGAAGCTCCGAGCCAAGAACCGCACCAGCCTCCGGGTTGTCTACTGCAAAGAAGTCGAGGTCTATATCGAGAAACACAGGGGTATCTGGTAGGAGATCCCTTAGTAGGTGTTCCGAATGCTGGTAGAATTTTACTTTGTGCATTCGACCATTACGGTCTTTTTGTTGCCGTTCAGTATGAGAAAGCCTGAATTCACGAGCATCTTCATTGTTGTTGAGCAACACATAAACATCTGAGAAAAAATTGAGGTACAGGGCAGGAAGGATGTGTCCATCATTTAAGCTCCGAAGACGAAGCCATGCAAAGAGTCCCAGTTCGATCCTGTTACGAATGTCAAGATTGTCCAAGTCCTCAGGAATCACGTCACTTGGCACACCTGTGTCGTCATGTGAATCAATAGTGACCAGAGCCGGATGGAGTCCCTTATCAAGTGAGTAAAGCCCCCAAAAAAAGAAGGCAAAACGATGTTCGTGGACAATACCCACCGTACAACAACCTCGCTCCTTTGTCGGGAGGGGGGCAAACGCGGTCTCACATCCTGGCGGATCAAGCCACCCATCTGTGTTTGTAAGCCATTCTGCAATGCGGGTCGTATCCATTTTTACCTCAGCCAACGCTGAGCTGAGGGACCGGGCGGTTTCTTACGAAAAATGTGATTAAAGACACAGCTTTTTGCTTTCTAAGGATATTTCAAAAAACCGCCGCAATAGCCCGGTCCCGCTCCAGCGTGTTGTTGGGCTTTGTTCGTAACTGATTCATCCATACTTGATAAACGCCAAGTTTCCTTTGATCTCCTGTGTGACTTGCATCTCCATGTCATTGAATGCGGATAAGAGTTCATCGGGACTTCGGGAAATGAGCGCTCCTGATCCGGCAAGCATATTCAAATAGCGGTTGCTCCAACGACTGCTCTGTACCAGCGTGGTTATTGCTGAATTTCCACCATCTGTTAATACACGTTTTATTTCTTTCAACGCTGTTTTCACGTCATCTAGACATAGACAATGTAGGAGATTGAGCGATATAACAGTATGGAAAATATTAGCTTTGAATGGCAACTGAAGTGCATCTGCGTGCAAAAAGAACATGTTTTCAGATATATTCCCCTTTAGTTTCTCAAGTCGAGATTTGCCTTTTCGCAACAACTTTAGTGACTGATCCAGAAATACTACAGGTCGATTCGAACAATTTGCATAAATTTCTGCCGTAAATGCCAAGGAGCCGCATGCGAGATCCAGAACCCAACCCTCAGACGACGAAGCAAGGGAATCTTCACATAAGGTGGCATAATCTTTTATGGAGTACCCCCACATTAGCCAGTTATAAAACCGATTGCAGGCTACCACGTCGTAAATCGTAGACGCACCAATGCTGTCATAAGAGCCCGGTGAGTCTTCTCCAATTGAATAGACGGAATAAATATCCGGTTCGACGAGATTTAGGCTTACATCTTCGGCGTCGCAACTTTCTTGAAATCAAAGATCCCTCTCCACGTGAACTCCGCTGGCTCAATAACCTCTCCCATAAGATCGGGCCGGTGCAGGCCAAGGTTCTGCTCAAGCCTGAATATGAACCTGAACTTCTGAATCTGCACCTTTCGGTGATGAATCGTGACAGCAATTCCAAAGCCTGCTGCGACAAGAAGTATCCCGCCAAGAGGGATCAGTTTCCACGGATTGTCGAGTGCGACATCCGCCCCGATTATCGCCAGAAACATCGCGGCTTCTATCTGGAGCGTTCGCCAAGTTTGATTCCGTGTTTGAACATGATCCTGCCACTGGATTTGCAGCTGGTGGCGAAGGGTCTCGTCGGACGGGCTGTTCATTACTTCCCCGCTACACATTTCACATTGATCCTATGCCCAAAGAAACTCCTGTTTTCATCTCCTTGGTGACCTAACGGGCTGCGAGATAAGCTGCACCCTTTGGGCGCGGGAGATGCTGAAGGCATCTACCGTGACAAAGGGCGTAGCCGCGAAGCGGTGTCAGCTTCATTGAGCGGATAGGCGGCGCTTCGCGCCGACTGGCCGCTCAT
>DAOVOU010000012.1 GCA_030629475.1 Desulfobacterales bacterium
GTTTATCCAGAAAGCTGCTCTCAAATATGAATCGTCTGAGCTTGTCCGTATTAGAGCTTACCATAAAGAACATTGCCCGGCTTTCTTCACTGAGTTCTGCCTGAAATCCAAAGGACTTTTTTCTCAACATGAACTCCATCCAGCCCTTGTTGATCTCGTCGTACGGCTCGACGCCCTGATCTTTTCGCCACTCACTCACGGTCCACTCCCTGTCTGAATGAAAGCCAAGGCAATGGGATTCCCTCACCATGAAATAGAAATCTTCACCCGTAGGCTCGATCTCTTGTTCCCTGAAGGCGGCCATGCCTAAAGGATAATAGCGGCAGGATACAGGACGGTCTTCATATATAGCGCACCCCTCAGGTGTGATAAAGGGGCAGCTTTTCTTGTCGTCATCAAGCATCTTCAGGGTGACCACCGGGAGTTTGGTCCTAACCAACATCTCCGGTTTTGTGTATATGGCCAGGAACTGATCACAGGTTAGTCCGAGTCTATTTTTCATCCGAATAACGTCATAGGGCGTCAGCATGATATTGAGGTCACTACAGCAATGGGTGTAGCATTCCTTACCCTTGTGGCAGGCAAACTTGAATCTGCTCTCTGCTGTGTATTTCCTTGGTTCAATCCCGTCCTGATATGTTTCATCTGGGTCCTTCATGTTGAATCCTTTCATAAAATCGCTACGCGATTTTATATAGCGCGGCTACGCCGCTTGAAAAAGGAAGCTCCTTTACTATCAAGTAGTGGACCATGGATTTCCTAAATAGTCTGAACGAAAACCCTTGATTGCGAGCTGTCATTGCGAGGAGTGAGGAACGAACGACGAAGCAATCCGATCCGAAGGGTCGTCACGAACGAAGTGAAGTGATCTCCTCATTGATGGGGATTGCTTCACCCGCATGCGGCGGGCTCGCAACGGCTTCGCCGGATTGCTTCGGTCGTGCCTCCCTCGCAATGACAGGAAAAATGTAATTTAGGGGGTTTTCGTTCAAGCACTATATAATGTTTTTGGGGTTTGTTGAGTGTTGCCGAAAACTTTAGTTCACTTTAGGCACTTTTATCGATGATCTACCTGGATCACAATGCAACCACACCTGTAGCTCCAGAGGTCGTAGAGGCCATGAGACCCTATTGGGGCGAGAAGTATGGAAACCCTAGCAGCGCCTACACGCTGGGACGTGTTGCAAAACAAGCGTTGGAAGAGGCCCGTGCCCAGGTAGCCGACCTGCTGGGTTGCCAACCAAGCGAAATCGTATTCACCAGCGGAGGCACCGAATCGAACAATATGGTCATCAAAGGCGTAGCCTACAGCCTGGCTGAAAAGGGTCGCCATGTCATCACAACGGCAATCGAACATCCGGCAGTCACCAATCCGTGCCTCTTTCTACTCTATCAGGGATATGACGTAACCTTCCTGCCCGTTGACTCAACCGGGCTGGTCGATCCTTCGGCAGTCAAGGAAGCGATCCGGCCAACGACCGTATTGATTTCCGTCATGCATGCCAACAACGAAACAGGAACGATCCAGCCGATTTCTGAAATCGGGGCGTTGGCACGAGAGGCTGGCGTGCTGTTTCACACCGATGCAGCCCAATCCGCGGGAAAGATCCCCACCCGCGTGCCAGACCTCCAGGTGGACTTCCTCTCTGTGGCCGGGCATAAGATGTATGCACCAAAAGGGGTTGGAGCACTTTTTTTAAAAAATGGTTTAAGAATAGAACCGTTCATGCACGGTGCGGGTCAAGAATCGGGCCGCAGGGCAGGTACGGAAAATGTGATGTTTGCAGTTGCTTTGGGTAGGGCCTGTGCTCTAGCCTGTGAGCGGATGTCAGCAGATGCCGAGCGTATACGCCGCCTGGGCGATCGGCTTCACAGCCTCCTTGCTGAAGACATACCTGGCCTCGTGCTAAACGGACATTCTGAAGCACGGCTCCCCAATACCCTGAATGTCTCACTCCCTGGCGTCGACGGCGGAACTCTGCTTGATACCATACCAGAAATCTGCGCCTCCACTGGCGCAGCTTGCCACGACCGTTCAGTGCAACTTTCCCATGTGCTTGCTGCCATGCAGGTCCCCGAAAAAATAGGTCGCGGCGCTATTCGGCTCACACTTGGCCGGGAAAACACCGAGGCACAAATTGACAAAGCCGCAAAAATGATCATAGCAGCGTATAATCAATGTCAGTTCATGGCGAAAGGCTAATTTAAAACTTGAAAGAATACTTGAAAAGCCTTGAACAATATAGCGTTTTTTAATTGTCAAAAATATCGGAGGGACAAGCGATATCACAGCCTTAATCGCCCTCTATTGTATGTTACTCCTGTCCCCCCTGTTTACACTGTTCCCATATCGCATTCATCTCTTGAAAGGATGCAGACTCTATGGTGCGACCCTGTTCCTTTAAGATTTGCTCAATGGTCTCAAATCGTTTTGTGAATTTTGAAATAGTCCGTGAAAGGGCTGCTTCAGGGTGAACCCGGATAAACCGGCCCAGATTCACTATGGTGAAAAGTAGATCCCCAAGCTGTTCGGCCAATTTTTCGGAATTCGCCCTTTTCAGGGCAGCTTTGAACTCTGCCAGCTCTTTATCCAACTTCTTGAGAAGGCTATCAACGCCTGGCCAATCAAAGCCGAGTTTTCCGGCCCGTTCGCTGATGCGATAGGCGCGCATCAAGGCCGGGAGTTTTCGCGGAACTGAGTCAAGAAAGGAGTTTGGGGCTCTGTCCTTATCTTTGGCTTCGGCCATTTTGATCTCATGCCATCTTTGTCTGACCTCGTCTGAGCTTGAGACCTGCGCCTGGCCGAACACGTGCGGATGACGCCGAATCATCTTTTCGGTAATTGCTTGCACCACATCCCCTATATTGAAACTCCCTGCCTCCTCAAAGATTCTTGATAGAAACAAAATGTGAAAGAGGAGGTCTCCCAATTCAGCACACACATCCTCAGCGCTACCCGAGTCAAGGGCCTCGAGAACTTCGTAAGCCTCTTCCAGCAGATAGGTCTTGATCTGCTCTGGTGTCTGCTCACGGTCCCACGGACAACCGTGGTCGCTTCGCAGGATTTCAACGAGTTCAACAAGACCGTAAAAGTCACTATACGTCTTCATAACTCAACATCTTGAAATTTATGTCAGGTTCTTGGGTTTGTTGGGTTTGTTGGGTTAAAACTCTATGAACCCAATGAACTCAACAAACACAACAAACACAACAAACACTATTCAACGAGATTACAGCTTTTTCCAAGCTTCCTTCAATGCGTTGATGTTGTCGCCAAATTTTTGCTTCATTTCCTTTGGTACTACGGCGACCATCTTCTCGGAGACAGTGATCACATGGGGTGCAAGGAGAGAGTCCTTGATAACAGGGGATTTTTGTGGAAGAAACGTCGTAAGGGCAACCAACAAGACGGATACAATAAGAACAGCCTTTACAAAGCCAAATGTGGCACCAAGGATGCGATCGGCCCAGCCAAGAGCAACCGCCTTAAGCAAATACTTAAGGACAACGCCAACAAATCCGACAGCAAGGAGCAAGATGGTGAAAGTAATGAAGAAGCTAAATATGTTCAGATACGATTTGTTAGTAATTAGGCCGGAAAACCAGTTTGCCACGACCGGATAGTAGGTGTAGGCAGCATAAAAACCGACAAAAACGCCAACAATGGAGGTTATTTCCTTTACAATTCCCCTGAAAATACCACGAATAAGGCAAAATCCGACGATAACGCTGATCAAGATGTCGAGTGCATTCATCGATGTTTCCGTTTTTCTTGCGATTTTACTTTGGGAAGCGTGTAACAAATGGCCCTTTTCAAGTCAAGTTATAAAATCACTTCGTGATTTTATGTAACGCGGCTTCGCCGCTTAAAAAAAGGAAATTCTATACTGTCAAGTCATTTTCAATCGAATCGACGAACCATCCATCTGATTTTTGCAGTTTGCAAAAGCGTGTAAACGTGTTAAACGACTTTTGTCAATATGATGCAACGACCAACTCTTCGCGAACCTGAAACAGCGGACCACCGGAGCCTCAAGATTACATTTGACGATAATCTCGTGGCAAGGAACCTGTTTGGTGAGCGGAATCAGCATCTCCGGCAAATCGAGAACGTCTTAGGTATCCAAATCCACGCCAGAGGTAGTACGGTTACTGTCCATGGGGACGTCATAACCACCCAGCTTGTCGTAAAGCTCCTCAATGAGCTTTACGGTCTCATTGAAGAAGGGTATCCGATTTACGAAAGCGATATTGATTATGCCATCCGTATTCTAAGCAGCAATGATCGCGTCAAGCTCAAGAATATTTTCCTGGATACTGTCTACATCACCTCTCAGAAGAAACCGATTACACCCAAAGGCCTGGCACAAAAGGAATACGTTGACGCTATGCGAAAGTTTGATATCGTCTTTGCCATCGGGCCTGCTGGCACCGGCAAGACCTACTTGGCCATGGCCATGGCAGTTTCTTTACTGACAAAAGGTCATGTCAATCGAATTATCCTGACACGTCCGGCTGTGGAGGCCGGAGAGAGCTTAGGCTTTCTTCCTGGAGATCTTTATGAAAAGGTCAATCCCTATCTAAGGCCGCTGTACGATGCCCTCCACGATATGATGCGTCATGAAAAGGCCTCTCGACTCGTCGAGCAAGGTGAAATAGAAGTGGCACCACTGGCGTTTATGAGAGGCCGAACCCTCAACGATTCCTTTGTAATCTTGGATGAAGCCCAAAACACGACCTCAGAACAGATGAAGATGTTTTTGACACGTCTTGGATCCACTTCCAAGGCGGTTATCACCGGCGATATCACCCAGATCGACCTACCTAACGGCAAGGTCTCAGGTCTTGTGGAGACAAAGGAGATCTTGCAGGGAATCAAGGGAATACGCTTTGTCTTCTTTTCCAAAAGAGATGTAGTCCGACACCAATTAGTCCGGGATATCATCAGGGCTTATGAGGACCTTGAGGAGAAAGAAGGATAAAATTGCACAGCAATTTTATGGGCATATGACGCACACTGAAACGATAAAGAAACAGAGTAAAGCTTTTCTCGAGACCGCAAATGAATACGTCCACTTGCGACTGATCATGTTATTGGGGACAACCGTTCTCATTGCTGTTCTGCTCTTTCCGAGTCTCTTGATGACCATGCCCAGGTATCATATTGGCGATGTTGCCGAGAAGGACGTCAAATCACCCAAGGATTTTCTCATAGAGGACAAAGAAGCGACTCAGAGGAAGCGACAGGAAACGGCCCGATCTATCCTGACTATCTACGATTTTGACGACACCCTGGCATCGAAACTGGGAGGGCGGATCACCCATGCTTTCAAGCATATGCGGGCTTTGCCTGCAGCAGCCAATCCTGGGGCAATTGCCAGGGGCACTGACGGAGTTAAGGACCGAAAACCTGGCCAGAGTACTCCACTGACTCAAACCCGTTCACGTCATGATCTGATCTGGAAGGAAAAACAGGCATTTGAAGATATGCTCGGGGTCCAAGTCAGCAATGGTGTCTATAAGATCTTGGAAAAGGAAAACTTTTCTGAGTCCATGACGCGAGAAATTGTCCAGCTCCTGCGCACTGTATTGCAAAACGGCATTGCGGGCAACAAACAACTCGTACTTCAGCAACAGCACAAGGGTATCATGGTTCGCACGCTCTCTTCTAAGAAAGAGATCCATGTGAATGATCTCCAGAGGTTTTATGGCCTGGATGAGGCAAAAAATGCCCTGGCAAACAGCGGCAGAGCCCTGTTGAAGGATCTTGACTATTCTCTTCGTAATGTTGTGATAGACCTGGCTCAGCATTTGATCCAACCCAACCTGACCCTCAACAAGGGCGAGACCGAAAAACGGAGAAATAAAGCAGTTGCTGAGGTCAAGGCAGTATTAACCCAAATCAAAAAAGGAGAAATGCTTGTCCGGGAAGGACAAAAGGTATCCCAACTGCATATGGATAGGCTCCAGGCCCTTGAATCCGAAATGAGAAGAGAACACCTGTTTACCATCACTGTGGGATTTATACTCCTTGCCATTGCCTTCTTCGTCATTTCCTTTACGACCAATTTCAGGACAGACGAAAGTCTAGCCTTGAAAAACATTGACCTTCTCTTTCTATGTACCATGCTGGTCATCCTGTTCTCATTAAATGAAGTATCAGTCTATTTGGTCAAAGGGATCGCAAGGAACATTCCTTATTCCATAGAGGCTTCTTCAGCCTTTTACGCCATACCCGTGGCAGCGGGTGCCATGACGGTGTGCCTGTTCATGGGCATGCAGGTGGCACTCCCTTTTTCCCTGGCCTCGGCCTTTGTAGCCGCCTTTCTCTTTGAAAACGAGTTCGACATGTTCCTGTTTTTCCTATTGAGTGGCACATTGGGCGCATACTGGGTACGTAACTGTAAAGAGCGGGGCACATTGATCAAAGCCGGCTTGAAAGTGGGTCTTGTCAATGTTCCGGTTGTCACGGCACTTCATATGTTCAGGGGATCCGGTCTTGAATTGAACCTCCTGTGGGACTGGGTCTTCAGCCTTCTTGGAGGTGTGAGTTCCGGAATTTTGGCAACCGGATTTGCCCCTGTCGTGGAGATGAGTTTTGCTTACACTACAGATATCAAGCTCTTGGAGCTTGCCAATCTGGACCGCCCTGTCCTGCGAAAGCTCATGCTGGAAGCCCCGGGAACCTATCATCATTCTGTGATTGTAGGCTGCCTGGGGGAGGCTGCAGCCGCCACCATCGGGGCCAATCCACTATTGGCCAAGGTGAGTGGCTACTACCACGACATTGGCAAGCTCAAGAAACCCCTTTATTTCATCGAAAACCAGGTGGGGCACGAAAACAGACACGACAAACTGACGCCATCCATGTCGAGCCTGATCCTTATCGCTCACGTGAAACATGGTGTGGAGATAGCCAGGAACCATAGGCTCGGAAGAAAAATTATCGATATCATTCAACAGCATCATGGTACCAGCCTAATCACCTATTTCTACGAAAAGGCCAAACAGCTAAAAGGCGAGGATGCCGTCAATACGGAGCATTTCAAGTACCCGGGTCCCAAGCCTCAGACCAAAGAGGCAGGCCTCGTCCTGCTGGCCGACGTAGTGGAGGCTGCATCCAGGTCCCTTGAAAACCCTACGCCAGCCCGAATCAATGGGCTCGTTCAAAGGATCATCAACAAAATATTCTTAGATGGGCAGTTGGATGAGTGCGAACTTACCCTGAAAGACCTTCATGAGATTGCCAAAAGTTTCAACAAAATCCTAAACGGCATCCACCATCACCGAATCGAGTATCCCAAAAGGGTCGCCAGGATCGATGGTGTGACCCAGAAGCTGAATGGAAATTCTGATAGAAGACAGGCAAGATCGTTACAGAATCGCTCACGAGGAAATAGAGAAGAAGGCGAAAACAATATTAAACGCCTTGGAATGTCCTGACGGGGAGTTGTCCGTCCTCATTGTAGACGATCTGGAAATCGCGAGGCTCAATAAGACATACTTGGGCCGATCCGGCCCGACGAATGTAATTGCATTTCCAATGCGAGATGGCCCTTTCGGGCAAATTAGCCCGAACCTCTTGGGAGATGTGGTCATATCCCTCGACACAGCAGCCCGCGAAGCACAGGACGTCAGCATATCTGTTGAATCACGATTCGACCAACTCTTGATCCACGGGATCTTGCACCTCTTTGGATTTGACCACGAGAAAACATCAGAACAGGCCAAAGCCATGAGGATTAAGGAGGAAGAATTGCTAATGTTGCTGCAGGATTTCGAATTGAGGGATTGAGGGATTCGCAATCCCTAAATCTGTTCAACTTTAGCTCACTTTAGACACTTTAGCTCACTTTAGTTCACTTTCTTTTTGGAGGTTATGATATGCCATCCTTAGCAGTTAACGTCGATCATGTAGCCACGCTCAGGGAAGCAAGAAAAATTAATATCCCGGACCCGGTCACGGCCGCAGCAATGGTGGAGCTGGCCGGTGCCGATGGGGTGGTTGTCCATCTTAGAGAAGATCGACGACATATCCAGGACCGGGATGTCCGACTTCTACGGGAAACGACTAAGACCAAGTTGATCCTGGAAATGGCCACAACTTCGGCAATGATTGCCATTGCCCTGGAAATCAAACCCAACCTGGTGACATTAGTGCCGGAAAAACGGGAGGAGTTGACCACCGAAGGCGGCCTCGACCTCAATCTTCACAAAGATGCGGTATCCGATGCAGTCCAGGCTCTTCAAAAAGGGGGAATACCGGTGAGCATCTTTGTTGACCCTGACCTGGATCAGATCAAGCTTGCCCATCGGATAGATGCCAATTGCGTAGAGATTCATACGGGAACTTTTTGTGACGCAGATACCCCAAAAAAGGGGGCTGAAGCCTTCAAAAAAATCGTGGACAGCGCAAAACTTGCCCACAAATTGAAACTTCGGGTCAACGCCGGCCACGGCTTGGGTTATCAGACCATCAAGGCATTTAAGGGACTTTCCGAAATCGACGAATTCAGCATCGGCCACAGCATCATAGCCCGTGCAGTCTTCGTGGGCCTGGATCAGGCTGTAAGAGAAATGATTGCATTGATCAAGGAGCTGTGAAGTGATTTCGGAATGCGGATTGCGGAATATGGTATATCGTTGCCGTAGATATCCCCTCCGGTCTTGACTCAGACACTGGCAAATCACGTGGTTGCTGCATCAAGGCGACTCTGACTGTGACCTTTGGATTAGCTAAAATTGGCCATGTTGTGTTACCAGGAACAGAGTTTGTCAGCACATTGGAGGTTGTTGATATTGGAATCCCGCCTGCTGTTGTTGACGAGGTCGGCCCAAAACAGCATCTCCTGACCCGAGAAGTGATAAAGCCCTGTTTTAGATCGAGGGCACTTCAAAGCCACAAGGGATCCACCGGGCATCTCCTGGTTATAGGGGGATCACCAGGCAAGACAGGTGCGGCGGTCATGACAAGTCGCGCGGCCATGCGCATGGGTGCAGGCATTGTAACCCTTGGAATTCCAAAGAGCCTCAACATGGCCATGGAATCGCAGTTAACCGAGGTGATGACCGTGCCGCTCCCTGAAAATGCCAACCAGACCTTGGGGTTATCCGCATATGAGAAAATTATGGGCCTCCTGGAGGGCAAGAAGGGGCTGGCCATTGGCCCAAGCATGGGCACGGCCAAGCCAACACAGGATCTGGTTAGAAGGCTCATCCAGACATCCCATGTTCCAGTAGTAATTGACGCAGACGGCCTCAACGCTCTTATTGGAGGCTTGGAGTGTTTGAAAGACCTGAAGGTGCCTGTCGTGATGACGCCTCATCCGGGTGAGATGGCAAGACTTGTGGGAACGACGCCTTCACAGGACCAGCAAGAAAGGATCCGTAAGGCCCGCAACTTTGCGACAACCCACAAGGTCTATTTGGTCTTGAAAGGAGCAAGAACAGTTGTTGCTCACCCTGACGGGACCGCCTCGATCAACCCCACTGGAAATCCCGGTATGGCTTCCGGCGGGATGGGAGACGTGCTCACAGGCATGATTGCAGGTCTGATCGTCCAGGGTCTGTCTGTTCGTGAAGCCGTAAATGCAGGTGTCTATTTGCACGGTTGTGCGGCCGATTTCCTTGCCCAAAGCATGGGTCCGGTGGGATTTCTCGCCTCGGATGTCATAGAAATTCTTCCTGGGCAAATCAAGGAATTGGAGAAGTCCCCCCGGGGGCGCCCTTCCTACCCGAACGTATTTATCAGAACCCTTTGAAAAGCAAGGAACATCACATTGTCTCCCACTCTCCTGAAGAAACAGTTCGCCTGGGGGCATTTCTCGGCAAATACCTGACCAATGGATCGGTAATTGGCCTGAGCGGCGAACTGGGGAGCGGCAAGACCTGTCTTACCCAGGGGATTGCCAGAGGTTTACAGGTACCTGAGGACCTTTATGTAACGAGTCCCAGTTATACCCTGGTGAATGAATATCCCGGACGGCTTCGCCTCTTTCACGTGGACCTGTATCGCATAGGAAACGTCGTAGAACTAGATGAGATTGGCCTGGATGAGATCATTGGAGGTGATGACGTCACAGTCATTGAATGGGCCGAAAAGATAATCGACGTACTCCCAAAAGAACGACTCTTTATCTCGATTTCCATTGTGGATGACCAGACGCGCGAATTGCACCTGACAGCATATGGACAAAGTGCTGTTGATTTGATAGAGAGATGTCTGCTTGAGTTTGGTCCATATACTTGATACTGGATGCTTGATACTGGATGCCCGATGCCGGATGCCCGATGCTGGTTATTCGTTTCACCCTCTTTAAATCCGCATTGCGCCTGGCGGCTTGAGAACATTACCGCATTCCGAAATGCGCATTCGTCTCATTCCGCAATCCGAAATCCGAAATCCGAAATCGAAAAATGGCTTTGATTGTTCAAAAATATGGTGGCACTTCGGTCGCGAACCTGGACCGAATCCGAAAGGTTGCCAAACGAATCATCAGGGTGTATTCCGCCGGCAATGACGTGGTCGTAGTACTCTCAGCCATGGCCGGAGTAACAGACAGTCTCATCCAATTGGCACATCAGATAACCAATGATCCCAACAGGCGAGAACTTGACGTCTTGTTGGCCACAGGCGAACAAACGACGGTGTCCCTGTTGTGCATCATGTTAGAATCCATGGGCTGTCCAGCCATATCACTTCTAGGTCATCAGGCTGAAATTGTAACCGACAGGGCCTTTGGACAGGCTCGCATCGTAGGAATACATGCCACCCGAATCAAGGAGCTCCTCACTCGAAGAAAAATCGTGGCGGTTGCTGGTTTCCAGGGCCGCGACCAAGAAGGCAATATCACTACCCTAGGCAGGGGAGGCTCTGACACGTCTGCTGTAGCTCTGGCAGCCGCGCTCAAGGCCGACGTGTGCGAGATTTATACGAATGTGGACGGGGTCTATACCACAGACCCCAATCTTTGTAAAGATGCCAAGAAACTTCATAAGATAGCCTATGATGAGATGTTGGAGATGGCCAGTCTGGGTGCCAAGGTGTTGCAAAGTCGGGCCGTAGAGTTTGCCAAGAAGTTTGGTGTGCCCGTTCATGTTAGATCGTCTTTTGTAGAGGAGGAAGGAACCATGGTCGTGGAAGAGGAGGACATGGAACGACTTGTAGTATCGGGTATCACCTACACCAAGGACGAAGCACGCATCACCTTAACTAAGGTCCCAGACCGGCCTGGCATTGCTTCGACCATTTTTACACGTATAGCCGAGGCTGGAATCGTTGTGGACATGATTATCCAAAATACGCGGAAGGGAGGACTGACCGACCTCACATTTACTGTACCCAAAGACGACTATCGAAAGGCCATGGCTATTCAGAAAGAGGTGGCTAAATCGATTGGCGCTGAACAGGTGTTGGGAGACGAACATATTGCCAAAGTGTCAGTTATCGGCGTGGGGATGCGAAGCCATTCCGGTGTGGCTGCCAAAATGTTCACGGTCCTTGCAAAAGAAAATATTAACATCACGATGATTAGTACCTCGGAAATAAAGATCTCGTGTGTCATTGAAGAAAAATACACAGAGCTGGCAGTCCGAGTCCTTCATCATGCCTTTGGATTGGATTCTCCATAGCAGCTTCGTTTACAGTTAAGTAGTTGAGTCGTTGAGTCGTTGAGTCGTTGAGTCGTTCTCAATCTGTACCCCAGACCGGGGTTGCTGGCTTGGTGGCTCATAATAAGCCAGGCACCAGGGGGCTAACTAGTGATGTTCTCAAGGCGTCAGCCGCAAACAATGACAAAACAAAAATGTTCCAATGACAAAAACAATGAAATTTCAACAAGTTCGTTTTGGTCATTTTGTCATTTGGTATTCGAATTTGTTTCGAGTTTGCGGCTCACGCCTTGAAAACAGTACGAGTTTCGATATTCGGCCTGCCCTGGCGCGACTTCCTTGGAACAGGCTGTTTCGCCTATAGGCCAGGTCTGGGCCAGGGATTTTGTTTGAACATGACTTTTCGTTCAGCCACTAACTACTCGACTACTGAACCAAATGAGCGTAAAATCTTTTAATAAGGACCAACAAGTCATCACACTCATATTGGGGCTGGCTATTTTTTTTATTGGTCTATTCAGACCGTTTCATCCCTTTTGGCCGATCCTCAGACCCTCTAACTGCGACATGATGACTGAACCCCGTCATCAATCGGTTATTGAAGTCTCAGGAGCCGTAAAAAATCCCGGCATTTACACGTTCGATAAACCCCCAACAGCATACCAAGCGATCCAAAGCGCTGGCGGCCTCACGGACGACAGTCCTCTCTCATTTGACACACCGGACGACACCCTTGACACGGGCATGCGGGTAGAGCTTCGCGGGTCGAACCCGCAATTTGCCCAACTCACCATCACCCCCATGAGTTCCAGGAAAAGGCTGGTCTTGGGCGTTCCTATCAGACTAAATCAAGCTCGTGTTGAGGATCTTGCCATCATCCCGGGAATCAGCCATGGCTTGGCCCGGCGTATCGTTCAATTCAGGGAATCCCACGGTCCCTTCAAGACGTGGAACGACCTGAGGTGCGTCAAAGGCATAGGGCCGAAGAAAGTCGAATCCTTTCGATCCTACCTAAGCCTGACCAAGACAAGCCGGAACCAAAAATGACTTGTGACCAAAACAGAATTCTGCGCACTGTCCCGCGCTTTCACTCAATGCTACGGGCTGCTCCGACAGAGTCGGAGATCCAGGACCTCCGCCGGGCCGTAGTTGATCCCGATGTAATCGGGGCAGGCCCATCCACCCCAGGGGCTCCCCGCAGGCATCACTACGAAAAAAGAAATCAGTCATTCCATGTCTTAAAAACACGATTTTGACCCCTAGAATGCGGTTTTAGCGCCATATTTGGCCCAAAATATGAGAGGTTCTTGTGTAATGTCAACCAGTTGATGTGGTCCGACCCCAAGTCCCCAACCCCAAGTCCCCAAGTATTATCTTTCAAATAGCTAATATCTTTGATAACCCCCTCTTCGTCCACTTTTAGGTGGGCGAGCTTCGTTAACTCTCAAAGTGCGTTCTTTGAACTCGGAAGCGTTCAATGTTTGTTTTGCCCTATCAGCTTCCGATCGGCTAGACATTTCGACAAACCCAAAACCTTTCCCTTCAATAATATTGACTTTCTCAACGTCACCATAATTGGCAAACAATTCTTTCAACTCATCATTAGTTACAAAATGGCTGAGATTTCCCACATAAAGCTTCCTGCCTTTCATAGAATTTCCTTTCTTGCTCGTATTAGTTTGCCATTAGAGAGATCACATGATGATCGGAATTGGGCCATTTATTTCTCATCTCGCTGAAGTGCCTATCATGTAAACGACGCCTGGCTCAGCTTTCGGTCAAATGACCAGGCTTGTGTGCCTCGACGGCTCTCTTTATCATTGTTTTCAGTTCAGAGAGGTCAAATGACTTGACGACATAATAATCTGCGCCTATGGACCTTAGGTCATATTTGTACGTTTCGAAAGCGCTACATAAAATGACCGGCAGGTTATAGTATTCATTTCGGATCTCTTTCAGTAGTTCGAGGCCGTCATAATTTCCAAGCTTGATGTCCAGAATCACAACATCGGGTTTAAAAAGATCAATTATCCTCAGTAATTCATGCCCAGAGGCCGCAACCGAGACCTGATGTCCGTCATCAGATAATTCCTCCATGTAGTCTTGGCGGATGCTCTCGTCGTCATCCACCACAAGGATCCTCACCACGCTAACTCCTCCTCAAGTTATAAAATCGCTGCGCGATTTTATCTAGAGAGAAAAGGCTTGAAAAGGTCGATGGGGATGGGAAACAGGGTTGTGGAATTGCTCTCAGCCGAGATCTCCCGAAGCGTCTGTAAATACCGCAACTGCAAGGCCATGGGGTGTTCCCGGATAATGGTAGCAGCCTCTGCCAGCCTGCCGGCCGCCTGAAACTCTCCTTCTGCATTGATGACCTTGGCCCGTCGCTCTCGCTCTGCCTCTGCCTGCTTAGCCATGGCTCTCTGCATTTCCTGTGGGAGATCGATATGCTTGACCTCCACGGTGGAGACCTTGATTCCCCATGGATCAGTCTGGGTATCCAGGATCTCCTGAAGCTGCGTGTTGATCTTTTCCCGCTCAGAAAGAAGTTCGTCCAGTTCAGCCTGACCGCACACACTGCGAAGGGTGGTCTGGGCGAGCTGGGATGTGGCATACATGTATTTTTCCACCTCGATAATCGCCCTTACCGGGTCCATGACTCTAAAGTAGATGACGGCATTCACCTTGAGCGACACGTTGTCCCGGGTGATGACGTCCTGAGGGGCCACATCCATGGCAATCAGACGCAGACTCACCCTTACCATCTTGTCAACCACGGGAATCAAGATGATCAGTCCAGGGCCTTTGGCGCCAATTACCCGCCCCAAACGGAATATGGTCCCCCGTTCATATTCTTTGAGGACCCGTATGGCAGAGGCCAGAAAGAACAGCAGCAGGATGATACCTGTAATAGTCGTAATCATAAGACCCGCCCAATGTTAATCTCGAATCTCGCAACAATTTCCCGGTGAAACACAATCTGGCTCGAGGTGCTGGAAAAGCACACAATGTCCCCGTTTAAGTAATATTAGAGGGCAAAGTGCTGAGAACTTCCTTTTGGGTGAGGGTAGCTTAGGGCAAAGACGCTCGGGTGTCAATGTGTTAGAGGGAAAGGCCCGGGACCGCGTCAAAGCCGCGTAGACGAGCGTCGCTAGAAGACCCTGCCTATTGAAAACTTACACATTTTGAGGTACCCCCCCTTGGGTCGGAGTTTTATTGACTGACCAGAGTCTAAATGATAATTTCGACAGGCTTGCAAAGTCCTTGGCGACCGAGCTGGCCCCTGACGCTATCAGAACAAGGAGGTTACCGTTGATGGTTGTTTATCACTACGAGGATGCGGATGTGAAAGCCGAGACGAGTCCCAAGAAGGTCTACATGATCATAAATGGTAAAAAGA
>DAOVOU010000332.1 GCA_030629475.1 Desulfobacterales bacterium
ACGTCTTACAAGCGGATGGTCGAACTCTATGGTGCAAGTAATCTTAAGGGTGTCTGAGGGATAAAGCCCGACCTTTTTGTCTTCATCTGCCATCTCAATCGGTTTCTTTACCACAAACGTGTAACGCTTTCCTGACTGGGTCCTGATTCCGGCATCTCTCAGCATGGAGGTAAACGGCCCGGCGCTGCCGTCCATGATAGGGGCTTCATATGCATCCATCTCCACTAAGGCATTATCAATGCAAAGACCGGCAAGAGCAGCCATCAAGTGCTCAATGGTGGAAACAATCACGCCGTCGGTCCCAAGAGTGGTTGCGAGGCTGGTGTCAATAACGTTTCGGAAATGGGCGCTGATAACAGGTCTGTGAGGCAGATCGGTTCGAACGAATTTGATGCCATGGTTGACTGGCGCCGGTTTAATGGTCAAATTAACACTTTTGCCTGAGTGAAGTCCGATGCCGGTACATTGAACTGGCCGGGATAGCGTCTGCTGATAGGAGTGCATATCTAATATCCTTATGAAATCGTTGCGCGATTTTATATAGCGCAGTTACGCCGCTTAAGAAAGGAAATAAGCGTTCACGCCCATATTGTCATTTCGACCGAAGGAAGAAATCTTAAATGCCGATAACTGGAAGATACTATATGTATCTGCTCACAAACTGGAACAATAAAGTAAAGATTTCTCCCTTCGGTCGAAATGACATGGCAACGTGAACCACGATACACGAGCGTGAACGGTTACGCAAGGAAATTCCAACACCATTAATATGATTCTTCTTGTCTTGTGTCTTGTGTCTTGTGTCTTGTGTCTTGTGTATCACGCAATAGACGTACCAAACAAGAAAACACCACCAAAGGAACATTGGATTCAAAAAATAACTCGTTGAATATAAAACAAAAAGTAGCATCATCGCCCCGGTATTTTTTTCAAAGCTTAATGGTGTACCATACCCCCTTGGTGTGTAGAAAGATACACGCCACAGGTAAAACCTGTCTCATTTTTGCAACAAGGGCCATTCCTCCCTGCACTCCCCTCCAAATTTCACAGCATCTGCCACAATGATCCACAAAATACTCACGGTAACGTCAGGGCAAGGCTTAACATACTGTTTTACAATGAAAATTGGCTCATTTCTAAAATCCCCCCTATCCCCCCTTTTCCAAAGGGGGGCACTTCAAACTCTCCCTTTATTAAAGGGGGCTGGGGGGATTTTCATGCTTGCGCGCAACCCGACTTTGACGGGGCCTTGCACAAAACCCTTGCCTTTGTGGTGGCTCTTTGCTAAATGTTGAAAAATCGAAGTGTTATATAAAATCGCGAAGTGATTTCATAGAATGAATCCGAAAAACATAATTTTGAGCGGCGTAGCCGCGTTATATAAAATCGCGAAGCGATTTTATTAAGGGAGTGTATCTTGCTTTCCAGGGTTTTGAGCAGCGCCGTCCTCGGGGTTGATGCCTATACCGTGGAGGTGGAGGTTGATATTAGGCGAGGACTGCCAAGCTTTGCTACGGTGGGCCTGCCAGAGGCTGCTGTAAAGGAAAGTAAAGATCGGGTCAAATCTGCAATCAACAATTCTGGCTACAGGTTTCCAGACGATCGCATCACGGTCAACCTGGCACCCGCTGATATCAAAAAGGAGGGAACAGGTTTTGACCTTCCCATTGCACTGGGCATTTTAGCTGCCACAGGGATTGTACCCCCGGGCCGGCTCACCGAGTACCTGATCTTAGGTGAACTCTCTCTTGATGGACGTATCAAACCCGTGCGTGGCTCGCTCCCTGTGGCCTTATTGGCCAGGAATTCTAACCTTCGTGGCATGATTCTCCCAAGGGAAAATGCCCGAGAAGCTGCTGTGGTAGATGGCATAGAAGTCCTCTCCGTTCCTACGCTGGGTGAGCTGGTAGAGTTTCTGTGCGGTCTGAGGCTCATACAGCCAGAATCTGTCGATATTCAACCCGTTTTTGAGGAAGCACACCCAGATGAGATCGACTTCTGTGAGGTCAAAGGCCAAGAGCATGTGAAGCGGGCTTTGGAGGTAGCAGCAGCAGGGGGGCATAACGTCATTATGATTGGCCCGCCCGGGGCAGGTAAGACCATGTTGGCGAAACGCCTGGCAACCATATTACCCCCTATCACCTTTGAAGAGGCAATCGAAACAACCAAGGTGTACAGCGTGCTGGGCATGCTCAGAGAGTCTCAGGCATTGATCACAAATCGGCCCTTCCGTTCTCCACACCATACCATATCCGACGCAGGTCTCATCGGCGGCGGGCACATTCCAAGACCTGGCGAAGTGAGCCTGGCGCACAACGGGGTGCTTTTTCTGGATGAACTGCCGGAGTTCAAGAAAAATGTGCTTGAGGTGATGCGTCAGCCCATGGAGGATGGCTACGTGACTATTGCACGGGCCCTTACCACTATTAGCTATCCGGCCAGGTTCATGCTGGTGGCTGCTATGAATCCCTGCCCGTGCGGATACTTCTCCGACCCCAACCATCAATGTACGTGCACATATACAAAGATTCATCGGTATCGGTCAAAGGTGTCTGGTCCACTAATGGATCGCATAGACATCCACGTGGAGGTGCCAGCCGTCCGCTATAAGGACCTTGCCAGTCAGAACGATGCTGAGACCTCTGCCGATATCAGAGAGCGCATGAACCGGGCCCGTGCTATACAGTCGGAGAGGTTGAAACGGACCAAGATTCACTGCAATGCCCAGATGAACAACCGCCATATCAAAAAATATTGTCCTGTTGACCGGAATTCCCACAGCCTCCTTGAAGCGGCAATCGACAAGCTGGGGCTTTCCGCCCGGGCCTTTAGCCGCATCCTGAAGATCGCCAGAACCATAGCGGACCTGGAACAGGCAGCAGATATTGCCGCCCATCATGTCTCAGAGGCCATTCAATACCGGAGCCTCGACCGGGGCACCGAGTTTGCCTGAGCGAAGGAGAAATTGGCAATCCGATCCAGGTCATACCCGCGACGTTTCAACATAGTCCACATCCTGCCACGGCCTCTTCTTTCTGCCCATCAGTGCGCTATGCCCGCAATATGGGTATCTATTCAATTCTTTAAGCCCGGGAACAATGCCGGCACGGACCGGGTTCAGGTGAATA
Organism: Desulfobacterales bacterium; assembly: GCA_030629475.1. Taxonomy (GTDB): domain Bacteria; phylum Desulfobacterota; class Desulfobacteria; order Desulfobacterales. The sequence continues at coordinate 3,129 of DAOVOU010000332.1, forward strand.
TACCGGACAAGTTCCTTCAGATAGGCATCTTCCTGGCA
>DAOVOU010000130.1 GCA_030629475.1 Desulfobacterales bacterium
ACGTCAATCATTATTTGGGCCAATTTGTGGGAGCGGCATTCTTGCCGCGATTGTCGCGGCTAGAAAGCCGCTCCCACACACATGTTGAAGTTGCCAAAACCATGATCAAAGCCCAAAGGAGCGGAACATTACTTTTTGGTCTCTATAGAAAAAGTGTAAACAGGAAAATGAAGGATGCCCAGATTTGCTATTTTTTCTTTAAAGTGCTCTAAAGGAACGAAGTTTGCAGCGGTCACAAGCAGGATTGATGAAAAATCATGTAGGATGACCATCTAATGAGAGATCACTCACCACAAAAAGAGGCCTTGGTCCGAAGACTTCGCAGGTTAATGTTTTTCAGGGTTGCGATCGTTACCTTTTTACTCGGTATCACAGCCTTTATCCAGATCAAAGGGACAGAATCACTAACTGCCGCATCTCTCTCTTCAGTATACTTCATTATAATAATCACCTATTTTCTCTCATTTCTATACCTTCTCCTCCTTAAGAGAATTAAAAACCTCAAGGTCAATGTATACATTCAGACCATTTGTGATGTCGCATTGATAACTGTGCTTGTGTATGTAACGGGTGGAATTCAAAGTATCTATTCTGTCTTGTATCCACTGGTCATCATCTATTCGGCACTGTTTCTCGCAAAAAAAGGGGGGATAATTGTTGCCTCTGCCAGTGGCATACTCTATGGCTTGTTACTTGATTTAGAATACTATGGTGTTATTCACCCAATACATAGTCCTTCCTGGGATTATGATTTTAGTGCCGGATATGCCTTATCGAGGATTTTTATCCATATCGTATCTTTTTACATTGTCGCGCTCCTGATAAGCTTTGTTGTTGAACAGGAAAAGAGTGCCAGATCGCTGCTGGCTGAAAAAGAAAGCGAATTTTATCAACTTGACCTATTGCACAGGAGCATTATTGAATCTGTAAATACAGGGATCATAACGATCAATCTCCAGGGGAACATAAAATCCTTTAACAAGGCGGCAAAAGAAATTACAGGCCTTTCATTCTCAAAGGTTAAGAACAAAAAAATAGATACTGTTTTTCCAGGGTTTTCCGAAATACTGGATAAGATAAAAAGCGAAAAAAGGAAAGAAGGGATAATAAACAGGGATGAAATAGTGGTTCCCGGAAAACAGAACAAAAATATCGTATTGGGTTTTTCCATCTCATCACTTATCGACAGTAAGGATAAAAAAATCGGGGACATAGTGATTTTTCAGGATTTGACCGCCAGTAAAGAGATGGAAAAAGAAATCGAAAGAAGCAAGAGCTTTGCCCTCATTGGTGAGATGGCTGCAGGTCTTGCCCATGAACTCAGAAACCCCCTGGTATCGCTATGCGGGTCGATCCAGATGCTGCAAAAAGATCTTGAGCTGGATGAAACCAATGAAAGACTCATGCAGATCGTCCTGAGGGGTAGGGATCAACTTGAAAATCTCGTAAAGAATTTTCTTCTTCTGGCACGCCCTAACCCGCATGATCGCGAGGGGATTAACATCAAAAATATCATAGATGATGTACTCGAATCTCTCCGCCATAGCCCTGATTGGCATGAAAACTTCAAGGTGGTGATGGAGTTATGTGATCAGACCAGCATTTATGGAAACGTGACGGAAATCAGACAGGCGCTCTGGAACCTTGTCTTGAATGCTGTTCAGTCGATGTCGGACAGCGGCAGATTGAAAATAGAAACCAAACCGATCATACTTCACAATGGGAACGGATATCTTGATATACGGATAAGCGATACTGGCTGTGGGATCGAAGAAGACGATTACAATAAAGTGTTTGAACCCTTTTACACGACAAAGGAAAGAGGAACAGGCCTTGGGCTTGCGATTGTAAACAGGATTGTGGAGAGTCACGGGGGTAAAATAAAAGTCGAGAGTGAATTGAAAAAAGGGACAAGCTGTATACTTTTGCTGCCACGAGACAGAAGTCAGAAGTCAGAAGTCAGAAGTCAGACCTCTGATCTCTGACCTCTATTCTTTTAACTGAACCATTGAACCCGTGAACGGTTACGAATTGGCTGAGCGAGGGTTGACAGTGGAACGACAAAAGGCTCTGCCAGTAAAATATCGAGGTGTAAAGGCGGACTGTGGTTTTGGTTCAAAGAATAGTCACTCTGCGTTCTCTGCGTTCTCTGCGGTGAACCGTTACAGAATTGGGGAGAGGATTGTAAATGAGTGAGATTCTTGTTGTGGATGATGACAGGGAAATGAGGGAATTCCTTGAAATTATGTTGACCCAGGAAGGATACCGGGTTACGTGCGCAGGTGAAGGGGAAAAGGCACTGAACCTTTGCAGAAACCATGAATTTGATCTGGTGATTACTGATTTGAAGATGCCAAAGGTCGATGGAATTGACTTTCTAAAAGGCGTTAAAGGGATCTCTCCTGAAACCATGGTTATCTTGATTACCGCTTATGCTTCAGGTGAAACCGCTGTCACCGCAATGCACGAGGGGGCATACGACTATATTGAGAAGAATTTTGATATAGAGGATTTGAAAAGTATAGTTCGAGACGCTCTGCATAAGAAGGGAATAAAAAAGGATGATGTCCTGTTTATCAAAGGTGTGGAAGATGCTGTTTGCTTTGGAAATTTGATAGGGAAAAGCAAGGAGATGCTCAAGGTCTATTCCCAAATCAAAAAAGTGGCAGATACCAGGGCTAATGTCCTCATCTTAGGCGAGAGCGGGACGGGAAAGGAGCTGGTGGCCCAGGCTATCCATGAGAATAGTTCCAGAAAAGATAAGCCTTTCGTGGTCATAAATTGTGGCGGGATACCCGAACACCTTCTGGAAAGCGAACTATTTGGTTATATGAAGGGGGCCTTTACCGGTGCCTACTCGGATAAACCAGGTCTTTTCGAGGTTGCCCGGGGAGGGACGATGCTCCTTGATGAAATTGGCGAACTGCCAACAATCCTTCAGGTTAAACTCCTCAGGGTCATACAGGAAAAAGCCTTCATGAGGGTGGGGGGATCAGAGGATATTACAGTCGATGTCAGGATTATAGCAGCCACAAATCAGGATCTGGAACAAAAGGTAAAAGATGGGAGTTTCAGAGAAGATCTCTATTACCGGCTCAACGTAATCCCGGTACATGTTCCATCACTGAGGAAGAGAAAGGAGGATATTCCTATCTTAACAAAGCATTTTATCGAAAAGTATTCCAGGGAGTTCGGAAAAGAAATCAAGAAAATATCCTCTTATGCCATGGAACTTTTGATGGGATACAGATTCCCGGGGAATGTCAGGGAACTCGAAAATATCATTGAAAGAAGCGTCGCCCTGGAGACATCCAATATCGTGCTGCCGGAGAGTCTGACCCTTTCCAGTTTGAGAGGAGATCCAATCACAAAAGAAGGACGACGGGTCGACTTGAGTCCGGACGGGATTCAACTAGATAAGGTGATGGCAGGAATCGAAAAAGATTACATTCTCGAGGCCATGAAAATGGCCCATGGGTCAAAGCAAAGGGCGGCAGAGATCCTGGGTATCAACATGAGATCCTTGAGATATCGGTTGGATAAATTGGGCCTGGCTTCAAATCAAATCCTGTGAATCCTGTCTAACATATTCTGTAGACGTTCACAGGTTCAGAGTTCACCGTTCAGAAGTCAGAGATCAGAAGTCAGAGATCAGAAGCCAGACCTCTGATCTCTGACCTCTATTCTTTTAACTGAACCCTGAACCTCTGAACCCTGAACCTCTGAACGGTTACCATGGTAATCAATTCTGCGTCCACCCTTCTCAAGAGGGGATTTGGGGGAATCAACCGCGCAGGCCGCAATCTTTGTGACCTTTTTAGGTGTTCATTTAGAATAGTTTGACTTTTATGAATATACGTGGTAAATAGTCATCTGTGATCAGGAGAAATCTATACGATATCGCCTTTTCCCCTCAGTGGGGACGCCAGATGCGGTTTATCACCGGTCCCCGGCAGGTGGGAAAAACGACTCTTGCCAGGCAAAAGCTTCACGAGGAGAAGTCAGAACAATTGTACTATCTCTGGGATCTGCGAAACATTCGCCAGAGGTACAAGGAGAATGAACTCTTTTTCACGGCGGACGCGATGGATCCTGCCAAGAAGCTATGGGTCTGTTTCGACGAAATCCACAAGATGCCGAAGTGGAAAAATATCCTGAAAGCGGCTTTTGATGAGACGTCAGACCGATATCAATTCATCGTCACAGGATCTGCGAAACTGAATATAGTGAGACGTGCGGGAGACAGCCTGGCGGGCCGTTACTTTACGTTTCATTTGATGCCCCTCACGCTCGATGAGGTATATCGTGACCGTTCCGTACAGGTGGATGTTCCGGAATTTGCTCAGGAGTTCATCGACCTTGCCCTTGATGGCGCACCGGCTCCCCAGGAATTGCTTGTGCAACTGCTGGAATACAGCGGCTTTCCTGAGCCCTTTCTGCAACAATTGCGGGCATTTCACAATAAATGGGCCCGTGATTATCTGGAAACGGTTATACGCGAAGATATTGGGGCGCTGACAAGAATTGTTGACCGGGAATATATCTTCGACCTCTACAACCTGCTCCCTGAAATGGTGGGCAGTCCTGTGTCGCAGTCGTCGCTTGCTTCTCACCTTCAGATCAGCCCTGCGACTGTCAAGAGTTATCTCCGCCGGCTGGAGGATTTCTACCTCGCGTTTTCCGTTAGGCCTTATTCGAAAAACATAAAGCGGTCACTGCTGAAGGCCGGCAAATACTACCTTTATGACTGGTCCAGGATTAACAACAAAGGTGCCAGGTTTGAAAACTACGTAGCTTGCGAATTAAACGCGCGACTGACGCTATGGGGAGATGTGACGGGTGACGATTTTTCCTTGTTCTACATTCGGAACAAGCAAAAACAGGAAACCGACTTCCTCGTCGTCAGACACGGCGCGCCATGGCTTCTGGTGGAATCAAAGCTTGCAGATGGCTCCATTGAGCGGCACCATTTTGAAAGGATGAATGCTCTGAACGGAGTGCCGTTCATACAGGTGTGCCTGGAGCCCAATGTCGTGTCGATGCAGAAACGAAATGCATATAGGATATCGGCTTGCCGGCTTTTCGGGTAAGCAAAGGGTTTACTTGGCTCCCACGCAACTTCCAACCTAAAAAAATCTCTCAAATCCTGCCTGCCCCGTAGGTGGGGACCATCGTACTGGGGTCAATTCTGTCTAACACATTCTCGGGACGTAGGGTAGGCATAGCCCACCGATCAACTCTGTCCGGCCCTGAGATATTCCAACTTCAGCGACTTCATCACCTTTACTCCCCACCACTTCATGGGCCTTGATGATATCATCGTCGATGACCGCCATCTCCAGCGCTTTGTTAACCGCCTCCTTTTCCGTCCTCACCTCATACGACTTTTGTCGAGTGCCCGCCCTTGCGCCTATGACCATTTACAGTATATGAAGCCCAGAATCCAGGTCTGGGCCAGGGGTGCGACCTTGCCTGGAGCACATTGTCATTGTTGATCTCGGTAATAAAGATGTTGCGATCAAGCCCTGCAATATCGGTCTGGGCCAGGGATGGTCAGGATAAATAAGAATCATGTAGATTCTGTTAATCCTGTCTAATATACGTTCGGATTTCTCAGGAGGTCACATACTTTGATAGACAAAATCCTACATATTCAACACTCTCTTAATCCACTTCATGTATATTGCCGCATGGTAGAAAGAGGGTTGAACAAGAGGCTATCCGTCTCAATATGTAGATCCTACGAAATCTGTGTATACAGTTGGCTGAGCTGGTTGACTGTAATTACGGTGCAGATATGCAAGCTCGGCAAGCCGGTTGGCTAGATTCCGCACCGTTTGTCAGTATTAACCATTATTGCAAATGAGAAGGGCTGGCTAGCGACTCCCCCAAGTCGGTGCTAACCAGCCCCCCGGCAGCAAAGACCCGGATGAAGTCTATTTTTTTGGGCCTTGCTGTTCTTACATTCGCATTCGCGATAAGTACATCTATATTTATACTTTATCGGCGTGAGTATGTCAATACTTTAGCTTTTTCCTGTGTCCGAAAGGAGGGGAGGTGATGAAGCAATACTGAGGTATCAGATGGGGAGGTAGTGTAGGCAATAGTTAAGGTTTGACTGCATCTTCGTACGACAAGGCGAACGTGTAACGGTATCCTCGAAGCAGGCGTCCCAGACTAGTGCGTTTCGCTATCAGCCTCACGGGCCGAGCTGGGAGGTGGCTGAGGAGACTTGTCGGGTCTGTTGACAGTTTCTTGAAGCCCACATAATTCTTCAGCTGTTTGTTTCCCATGTGCCTCTGCGTGTTACACTATATGCAGAAAGGAGGTGGGAGGTAGTTGAGAACGCACACATGCCAGCAGTTGACCTAACGATCCATCCAGTTTTGCAACAAGATTTGGATTGGAGCTTGCTTGGGGTCTACCAAAGAACGAGGAAGGAAGGAGGAGATTACAAAATGCGAAAGATAGGATTTTTGGCTGTTATTTTATGCCTGATGCTAGGCGTTGGCATGATGGCCAGCCC
>DAOVOU010000140.1 GCA_030629475.1 Desulfobacterales bacterium
GCCCCTAAGTTCATATTTTGAATATTTATCACAGAATCGTCAAATTGGCCAACTATTTTATATATCGGCACTTTCCTTAGCACCTCAAGTCATTTTAAGAGGATCCAGTAACTCCTTCAGTTGTGCTTCGGGCAAGACCTTTTCCTCCATGGCCACCTCTCGCACCGTCTTTCCGGTTGTGTAGGCCTCCTTGGCAATCGCCGCGGCCTTTTCATGTCCTATGGCCGGGGCAAGCGCCGTGCACATGGCCAGGCTGTTTTCTACAAGGGCCCTGCACCTTGCTTCATTGACTGTGATGCCATTGATGCATTTTTTAGCAAAGATCTTTGCCACCGAACCAAGAATCCTTATGGACCCCAACAGATTGTGGGCAATCACCGGAAGCATCACATTCAGATCGAAATTGCCTCCCTGACCGCCTATGGTGATGGCCGTGTCATTGCCCATGACTTGCGCTGCAACCTGGATGACAGATTCGGGGATGACCGGATTCACCTTGCCCGGCATGATAGAGGACCCGGGCTGGAGGGCCGGGATGTTGATCTCCCCAAGACCGCACCTGGGACCTGAGGAGAGCCATCGAATATCGTTTGCTATCTTCACCAGGCTCACTGCCATTGTTTTCAAGGCCCCACTCGTTTCTACAGCCGCATCCTGGGCGGCCTGAGCTTCAAAGCGATTTTCTGCTTCTCTGAATTGACACCCGGTCTCCTGCGAGATCAAGTCAATAACCCTGGGAGCGAATTCCTGGTGGGTATTCAGGCCTGTGCCAAGGGCCGTACCGCCAAGGGCAAGCTCGGAAAGCGAGCCTTTCACTGTTTGGACCCTTCTTATGCCGAGCTTGACCTGATGGGCATAGCCGCTGAATTCCTGGCCCAACCGGATGGGAACTGCGTCCTGGAGATGGGTTCGTCCGATCTTGATAATGCTGTCAAACGCCTCGGACTTCTTGCGGAGTGATTCGTAGAGGATCTCAAGTCCCGGGATCAGGTCCTCCGTAATGGAGGTCAGTGCTGCTATATGAATGGCTGTGGGAATCACGTCGTTGCTCGACTGGCCCATGTTCACGTGGTCATTAGAATGCACGGGCTTCCTGGCATCTCGTTTGCCGGTGAGCATCTCATTGGCCCTTGTTGCAATCACCTCATTCGCATTCATGTTGGTAGAGGTGCCCGAGCCTGTTTGAAAGATATCCACCACAAATTGCTCGTCCATCTTTCCCGCCGCCACCTCATCGGCAGCCGCCATGATAGGTCTGGCAAGTTGCGGGTCTAAAAGCCCGAGGTCTCCATTCACCTTGGCTGCATATTTTTTTATAAGGCCGAGGGCCCTGATGAAACCCCCGGGAAATTTGATACCACTTACAGGAAAGTTATCCACGGCACGCTGGGTCTGAGCGCCATAATAAGCGTCTGCGGGTACCCGGACCTCGCCCATGGTATCTCTTTCAATCCTGAACTTGACATCTTCAGCCATGATCATCCTTCCCCTTTGAGGGCAATTTCCTCTGGATTATCTATCGTGATGCTGCCTCATATCATATCGCGAAGCGATTTCATAACTTGACCCTTGAGGATTCATCTTATATGGTGACCACAGCCACGCAACAGGAGAATGCCATGCCAGATCTACAGTGTGAAATCCCTGAATACAATCCGCCTTCTGAAGAAATAAGGGCAATCCTTGAGAAATACAAGACAATGGCCATTGTGGGCCTGTCCCCCAAGCCGGAAAGAGACAGTCACAAGGTGGCCAACTACCTTAAAGAGAACCTCTACAAGATCGTTCCGGTCAATCCCGGCCAAAAAGAGATACTGGGAGAGAAATGCTATCCCAATCTGAAGGCGATTCCCTTCCCAATCGACGTGGTAGACATATTCAGGAGACCGGAGGCCATACCCCCCGTTGTGGACGATGCCATAGAGATTGTGGCCAAGGTGGTCTGGATGCAGTTGGGCCTTGCCCATAATCAGGCAGCAGCCAAGGCCCGAAAGGCAGGCCTTGAAGTCGTGATGAACAAATGTATAAAGATTGAACATATGAATATGTGAACTTGGCTCCGCTTCGCTCCGCAATTGGTCGAGTAGTCGAGTAGGAACTTAGTTCGCTTCGCTCACAATTGGAATATTGGAATACTGGAATGATGGAATAATGGGTTCTGGCAAAATGGGTTATTGCGTTATTGGCAAAACCACTGTTGACAGGGAAGTGTACAAATGACATACTTCCACTAAGAATCAACATAGCGCACAGCTTCACTTCGTGTCCAGTATTCCATCATTCCATCATTCCGGCACGAGGCAAAAATCCAAGCCCCAAAAAAGCCTGTACATTCAATCGGTTGTAGAAATTCCGAAACGTCGTTTAAATAGCACATTTTACTGTGGCATGCAAGTATTTGATTTTATAGGGCGAGCAAAAGCAAGCCATCAGGTTTTCCCTCGACAGGAAAGAACTGATAAGAGACGACGGGGTGATAAGGTTCTATTTTTACGACTTACCCCAAATGGCCGAAGCCACCTGGGGTATATTCGAAAGTCATGTGGGGCAAGTTGGTGCCGGAGGTCGGAACACCTACATGAGTGAAACGACTTTCGAGCCCGAAAATCGCCAGATCATCGATTTCCGGTACTCCAAATAATATTATGCCAACATACTACCAGATATTTCTACTGGCTGGACCTCATCCCAATCCTTGGAAGTGTTTTCCGCACACCACAGATCGTATTCCTTTTGCAAATTCAACCAAAGTGCAGGGGTTGTTTGAAAAGCCTTTGACAATCGCAAAGCCATATCAGAAGTAACGGCTCCCCGCTCGTTTACAATCCTGGATATGGTTTTTCGTGATACTTTGAGGCATTCGGCCAATCGTGTCACTGAAAGATGTAACGGCTCCATATAATCATATTTTAGTATGTTGCCCGGATGTGTCGGGCGCCTTTTTCGTATTCTCATAATGGCAACTCTCTCAGATTTGTAGAGTTCTATTTTCTCGACATGTTGGGGGTTAATCCGTTTCTTAGTACCATCATAAAACAGGTTTTCTAAGCCCTTGTGTTTAAATGCCTTTATCATAGAGATCCCAGGAAACTTGTCCCACCTTTGGGAAAACTGTAACACTTGGTGTTACGGCTGTCAATCAAATAATAATTCGAGAGGCCATGACCCTCCAAAGATGCCTCAACTGCACCAAGGAGGAAAGGCATCTTCACATCTTCTTGAACAACCCACCCTCGATCTCATCAAGGCTGAAGAACTCCTTGTCCCAAATCTTGTTTCCCGCCCTCCTGGGGTTCTCTTTGAAATAATCGTTTCGTTCCTCGAAGTGGCGGGAAATCGCAGCTTTCATTTCGTCCTCGGACTGGTAATCGCTATTGTGTATCACGGCCTTTTTCATGCCACTGAACACAGATTCGATCACATTCAAGAATTGCGATTGTTTAGGCAAGGGAACCACCTTGATGGCCGGACCTTCGTTTAGGCTGGGGGGCTATGTTTCCGGGATTACTAGGGCAAACTGGGGATACGGCGGGATAATTCGGCGTCTCGGAATTTCTACAACTGGTTGTAATCACATATCTTTCAGTGGCAGTTTTCTGTCCTACCAATACGGAATGATGAAATGATGGAATAGATGAGGACACCCAGGGAACAGAAGCAAGCTATCAGGTTTTTCCTCGAGAAGGGCGAATTGATGAGAGGCGATGGACTGATAAGGTTCTATTTTTACGACTTGCCCCAAGCAGCCGAGGCTACCTGGGGCATATTAGAGGGTCGTTTCACTCAAGTTGGTGCCGGAGGTCGGAATCGAACCGACACGGGCGCAAGGCCCGGAGGATTTTGAGTCCTCTGCGTCTACCAGTTTCACCACTCCGGCCAGGCCACGAAATCGCTCCGCGATTTTGTTGCTCCAAATATAAAGGGGGGGGCGGTTTGTTGTCAACCGAATTATTGGTACCGTTCACGGGTTCAGAGGTTCACGGGTTCAGAGGTTCAGGGTTCAGGGTTAACCGAAAATCTGAGCCGACTTCGCCATAGTAGCCGTTTCAGCCGTCGTAGCCTATGGCTACTATGGCGAAGTCGGCAGGCTACGACGGCTGAAACGGTGAACCCTGAACCTGTGAACGGCTACAATTATTGTCTGGCAATTCCGATACGCTTGACAGTGAACGAAAATATCGCTATGCTCTTAACAATTAAAAACGTGAAGGAGTTGTAAATGTTTGGTATGGGGATGCCGGAAATTATCTTGATTCTGGCTATCGCCTTGATCGTTCTTGGTCCCAAGAAGCTTCCTGAAATCGCCAAGTCCTTAGGGCGGGGTATTGCCGAGTTCAGGAAAGCCACACAGGAGTTCAAGGAAAACCTTCAAGTAGACAACGAGCTGAAGGAGGCCCGTGACACCATACGGGAAGTCAAGGAGGACCTTGAGGAGACAGTACGGAAATCCATGACTGAAACTAGCGCCGATCAGAAAACCGGCGCTGTGTCCGAGGATGAGATTGAGCATACCGTTGAGAAGGATGTGACCGGAGGTTCAGAAGATTCTATCGAAGACAGGCCCCGGCAAGAAACCGGGTCGAAGGAGCCTGCCAAAGATGCCTGAGGATGAGAAGCTCCCTCTGACCGCCCACCTTGAGGAACTCCGCAGGCGACTGATCATCTGCTTTTGCGCAGTCGGCATCGGCTTTGTCATCAGTTACATCTTTTCAAAAAGACTCTTTGAGATCCTCATGCAGCCCTTGCTGGCCGCAATGCCGGCGGAAGAAAAGCTCATTTACACGGGGCTGCCGGAGGCCTTTTTCACCTACCTGAAAGTCGCCTTCCTTGCAGGGGTCCTTCTGGCTGTGCCCGTCATCGTATACCAGTTGTGGATGTTCATTGCACCCGGGCTCTACGACAAGGAGAAGCGTTTGGTTTTGCCCATCGTGTTCCTCTCCTCGCTGTTCTTTTTAGGCGGCGCCCTTTTTGGCTACTTCATTGTGTTTCCTTTTGGGTTCAAGTTTTTCATGGGGTTTGCATCAGACTATGTCAAGCCCCTCCCGGCAATGAAGGAATACCTGGGCTTTTCTTCTAAGCTCCTCTTTGCCTTTGGCATCGTCTTTGAGATGCCGCTTTTTGTGACCTTTCTGGCAAAGCTTGGCATTGTGAACGTTAAGTTCCTCAAGGCCAAGCGCAAATATGCCATCCTGCTTTTCTTTGTCTTTGCGTCCATCCTGACCCCGCCGGATGTCATCACACAGATCCTGATGGCAGGACCCTTGATCGTGCTCTATGAGGTGGGCATTCTGGGTGCCAGGGTGTTTGGGAAAAAGGAGGAAAAGGCAGATGCGGCGGAAACGCAAGAAACCGCTGGATAGACGGTTTTCTCCTTGACACTCACCCAAAATTTTGGTACGCGGAATCTCATATTTTTTGTGTACAAATATCACTGGTCTTATTCATAACTTTTTTAGAGAAAGGGGGTGAAAGCGGCTTATGAAGAAAAAAACGTTGCTGGTGTTGGGGGTTGCTGCCTTGAGTGTGGTGTTTCTCTTTGCAGTTGTTTATGCGGCTCAGGAGGCGCCTGATAACATCACCATGGAGTCAAAGGTGTACAAAAAGCACAAGAAGGCCCTGGTCAACTTGTCCCACAAGAAACATAATGTGGATTACAAGATCCCATGTAACGACTGTCATCATGTGTACAAGGAAGCCAAGAACGTGTGGAAAGAGGGGGACAAGGTCGAAAAATGTGATGCAGAAGGATGTCACAGCAAGGCCAAGGCCCCAAAGGCAAAGGAAGGCGAAAAAAAGTTAAGCCGAAAGGAGAAGGCCTCGCAGGGCTACCACTATTCGGCCATTCACGAGAACTGTGTGGGGTGCCATAAGCCTGCCAAAAAGGAGGGCAGGGCTGCCCCTACAAAATGCACAGAGTGCCATCCTAAGCCTGAGAAAAAGTAACAGAAAGAAACAAGAATCGGAAATAGGGCAAGTCTGTACAGGACGTGCCCTATTTTTTTGTGCCTTCTCAATAAGTTCGGGCTTCCCCCCTCACCCTGCCCTCTACCCCATGGGGGCATAAGCGCTAACTTAACGATAGATGTACAACCCCCCCCCTTGAAAAAGGGGGGTTAGGGGGGATTTCTAGATTCAGCAACGTCGCCATTGCCCGAAAGATTGCCTCTACCACCGCATCGGTTTCCCGTAATACCTGCCTACTATCAAAACGCAACA
>DAOVOU010000191.1 GCA_030629475.1 Desulfobacterales bacterium
GATGGGGTCTTCCGAGACCTGGAACGATTCATCCAGGTCCAGGGTTATATGCTCGGCGATGGGAATCCCCTTGAGGCCACTCAGGGTCAGACTGTGGCGGACCGTATTGTTCTCCTTGTTTCTGGCGTACAAAACAAAGCTGAGGTCATAGTCCAGGTTTACTTCGGTTTTTTCGGTCATTATAGTTAATGTCAATCCAGGGGTGATCGAGGTAATCCAATCATCCTCCTTGTTATCTTTCTCCAGGTTGATGTTGTCATCGTACGTTTCAGAAACAGATATTCTTGTGCTCCATTGAAACCGTTTGGGCCCGGCATATGCATTGCTGCCCACCACAGCCAGGTAGAGAAGCACGGCCAGAGAGAATATGAAAGGCGAAAAAAATCGTATCATCCCACAGGCTTTCTTTACCTGGCGCCACTCTTGAGCAGCACAATCTTGGCTGTTTTGAATATGATTATCAGATCCATGACCAAAGACATATTCCTTGATATAGAACAGGTCATACTTCAATTTTTCCAGGGCGTCTTTGACCGATGCGCCATAACCGTACGAAACCTGAGCCCAGCCCGTAATGCTTGGTTGGACCGTATGGCGCTCTGAATAGTACGGAATAGGTAGCTTGCCCCGTCTTTCGTCCATGGCCACGATAATCTTTTGGGCATGAAGCGACTCGGCCAACTCACACAGTGTTGTATTCATGCTAAAATGGGGGACGCCCTGGGAGAGGGCCGCTTCTCCAAACACGAAGAATAGCTTTGTTGGCGGACAATATTTGTTCAGTATTTTCGGCATTTGTCGGTACCCTTGTCAGTGACGGTCCGGTTCACTTTCGTCGGAAGAATCTGAAGGTTTTTCTTCGGGTATCACCGTAGTACTTATAGTAATACCTATTCGGGTATTTTCCTTCCAATGCGTTGAAGACGACACCGATGAACTTCTCTTTTCCGATTTTTTCCACTGTCTCCCGGATCACTTTTCTGGAAGATTTGCCATAGCGGACCACGAGAATGATTCCGTCAATAAATTTGCTCAATACGCTCGTTTCTGCTGCAACCTGGGCTGGAGTACTGTCGAGAATGATGTACCTGTCTTGATATCGATTCCTGACCTCTTCCAACAGGTCTATCATCCTCCGGGAGGACAGTAATTCATAAGGATTCTTTGTGAGCCGGCCTCCGGGCAAGAGAGTCAGCTTATCTACTGCTGTCTTGCAGAGGAGATTGCTCAGCTCATCCTCTTCCAAAAGATAGTCTGAAAGACCTCTCGAATTCTTAAGCCCGAACAGTGTGGCCAACGAGGGTCTGCGGAGATCACCCTCAATCAAGAGGACATGCTCCTGCTTGCCGAGCGCAATGCTGATGGCAAGGTTGCCGGAAACAATAGACTTGCCCTCACCGGGAATGGCACTGGTCACCAATATGGTTTTAGGCACAGATCCGCTTGCTGGGAACAATAGCTGGGTGCGCAGCATCTTATACTGCTCTGCAGCAAAATTGGCCTCCCGGTTGCCATCCTGGCGGCAGGTCACCAGAAGCTCGCTTATGGGCAGCAACTGGAAGCTGCGTTTGGTGACGGCCGGACCGTTCACTGGTGGCTTCAGGCGAAGCGAGTCAACCGCTTCCTGGCTTATAGAGGGAGCCTCCTGCACTGGGGCTCGTGCCTGCGCCTTCGCCGTGGAACCAGCGCTTTTGTCAGCAGCCGAAGCTGATTTCTGAAGTGCGTCAAATATCTTTCCCATATATAACTCCTTTCAGTGTAGCTGATAGCTCATAGCTCAAAGCTGAAGGCCCACATGTTATTGCTAACTCAATTGTGTCAAAACACCACTAAGTAGTGTTCAGTGGGCAGTGTCCAGTGGTTAGTACAAGAACTGACTTCAACAGGATATATTTCATCTATGGTAGATTTACTAAAAACTGCATAAAGATATTTTCTAACCACTGACCACTGACGACTGACCACTGGCCACTTTCAATTGAGTGTTTTCGCTCAATTGAGGTGTTAGACAAGGGAGCGAATCCTCTGCCCCAATCCTTGCAGATCTCCGTTCAGCCAGAGGAAGACGCCAATGCAGACGGCCACCAGCAAACAGCCGCTCAAGCAATAGGCGAACACCTTAAGACGGTGTCGCCTCCTGACTTCAGTGGTGGTCTGGAGCCAAGGGATGAAGGCCAGCACCGGAATTTGCAAAAACTCAGCAAGGTCGTTGAAATCCCTGAAGGATTCATCAAGATATTCGACAGTAAAAGCCAAACCAAAACTTGCGGCGAGCGCCCCTAGTAGAGTCATCAAGATGATCCTGGGGACGTTGGGGCTGAACGGCTTTTCCGGGGCCCTTGCCGGGTCGAGTATGATAAACTGCTCACCTTTCTGCCGTTTTTCCAGGTTTTCGGCCAACTCGGATTGCAGCTTCTTACCGAGCAGAGAGTCATATTGCCCTTTGATCGTATTGTAGTCACGCTGGAGAGAGATGAGCGTCAACTTCCTATTGGGTGTATCGTCGATGCGCTCTTTTAGCCTGCCAATTTGTTTTTCTATCTTGGCCTTTTCACTCTGTAAGTCTCTAATCGTTTTTTGGAGGGAAGCCAGTTGAAATTCGAAGACTTCCTGTTGGGCAGTCATAATGCTGTCTCCCTCGGAGAAAGGTGTTTCGAGAGGACCCTGGGCCTCCTCTTGCTCCTGGTTCTCTTCAATTTGCTCGATGATCTTTTTCACTTTGACTACGTCAGGATAGTTGTCAGTATAGCTAAGGCGGAGAGCCTTGAGCTGCTCTCTTAGCTTATGAAGCTGGCCAGAGCCGTCTGTGACATCTTCGGATGCAAAGATATCCTGCTCATCGTCATCGACAGATGCGAAAGCAGCCGAGCCCTTCAGATTAACGATTTGCTGCTCGAGCATGATCTTTTGGGTACGGGCCTCGTCCAGCCTTTGCTCGAGACTCGAGACTTTCTGGTTAAGTTGTTCCATAATGCGAAGATTGGTATCTAAATCCTCCGGCAATCCGCCCATATGCTGCTTCTTGTACGCTGTGAGCGCCGCTTCTTTTTCGCGAAGGATTGTCTCGACGCGTGCCAATTCACTTTCCAAGAACCGCGTGGTGCCGATTGACTGCTGCTCTCGTACCTTTAGATGTTCGTCGACAAAGTTTAAAGCCAGCGCATTGGCGATTTCGGCGACCTTCCGGGAGTTTGTACCGGTGAATGAGATACTGAACGCGGCACTCCTGTGGAGCTGGATTCCGATATGGCGCCGCATACGTTCGACTTTGTCCTGCATGGTCGCCTCTTGCTCGGAGGGATCCTTGCTGACATAAAGTCCCAACCTTTTGATTAAGCTTTCCAGGTTCGTCCGGCTGGTGACCTGCTGTTGGATAGTGTTGATGCGGTCCCCGAGGCTGGTGGTAATGTTTGATCTAACATAACTCGAAGGCACCTGCTGCCGTTGCACCAAAATCATAGTGTCGGCTTTGTATATTTTGGGTGTGGTCACTGCGTATATGATGCCTGAGCTAAAAATCAGGACAATGGGAACAATGATGTACCACTTTCTTCTGAGCAGGGCGTCCTTGCAATAGTGCAGATCAAATTTTTTGGGTATCATTTTCTTTAACCCTTTTTTAGATGGATTTGGGCTTGCTTACATAAGCCTTCTCAATATCTAGTGTAAAGGTAACACTGCTGTCGCGGTAGTCATTCTCATCAATGCTGGAATCTCTTTCCCGATAGGCGTAACCCAAGGAAGCTGATTACTCGTCGCTAACTCCTTCCTATTGGATACAGAGATGTATATATCAAAACACGTCACGGTATTTGCAAATGGAAGCACTAGGGTACAAAAATAGTATCGCCAGGTTCGAGTAAAATATTCTGGCTCATATCCTTGCCAGAGATGATGGCCTCGTAATCAATCCTGAAGTGTCTCTCAACACCACCAATTTTTCTGATAAGCCTGATATCCGAGGTGTCTGCCCAGGGGCCCAGGCCGCCTGCACGGGAAATCGCCTGGAGGACTGTCATTTTTTTTGTCAGGGGATGTTCCCCCGGACTCTGGATTTTGCCCAGCATATAGATTTTGCCGCTGCCACTTTGCAACAGGGTTACGGAAACCTCCGGGACTTCCACGAAATCCGTGTATTTCTCCTCAATAAGATTTTCCAGTTTTCCGCAGGTGAGTCCGACTGTTTGGATGTCGTCTATCAGGGGCAGGGAGATTTTGCCGTCCAGGCGGACAGTGACCTGTTTGGATAACGCCTCCTCTCGCCACACGTCGATTGCCAAAACATCCCCTGAACCTATGAGGTATGATTCAGTGGATTGCTGCGCTGGTGTTTCATCTTGATAGTATTTGCTCAGTGTCTTTACAGAGACGATGTCACTTGTCGCACATGAAGTGAGGATCTGAAGTGCGGTGAGCAAGGCTGCTAATGTTGTTTTTTTAATCATCGGACCCATTATCCTTTCCTCAGTATTTGACGGTACTCGGCCTCAATGCCGTATTCTTTGATCTTGTTGAGCACGGCCTTGTAGCTAACTTTAAGCAGAGCCGCTGCTTTTCTGCGATTCCAGCGGGTATGAAAGAGGGCATTCACAATGGCCTCAGTCTCGGCCTTACGGGTTGCTTTTTTGCACACCTCTTTCAGCGAGCGTCTGGTTACAGACCCGGAGGCAACGGCGCTACCGGGCCGCGCTGCCCTCTGACCATTCAGAAAAACGCCTACAGGACCGTTATTGCCCATGTTTTCATAGAAGGCCTCTCTATCCCCGAGTACAGTGATGCCCTGAATGAAGTTCTGCAGCTCACTGCGGTGGAAGGGTCCCCCTGGCGGACTCAAAAAGGTGTTAGCCTGTGGAATGTGCTCGCTTTGAGGGGCATTTTTAGCAAGGAGCGTACCAAAGGACTAAGGAGAGAACTAAGTTACTGGATCTAGAGCATTTTAATCCACAGATTTCGCAGATTACCCCGATGAAATAGAAAAAGAAAATGCATTTCATAGGGCAGGCACGGATTACTCTAATCACTTGAAGGGCGATGCGAAATCTGTAGGGTTTAATTCCCCGCAGCTTGCTGCGATAGAAAAGATAAAACACTTATTTTGATA
>DAOVOU010000178.1 GCA_030629475.1 Desulfobacterales bacterium
GTGTGTGAGTCGGTTTTGGGCTTTTCAGATACAACATCCGGGTGGCACTGGTCGCACCTCGGCCTCTCGGGAAGATCAAATCGGGTGGCCACGCCAGTAGCATCAGAATGTATCTCTTTTCCCGTGTGGCAGTCCATGCACTCCATTGCCTCCTTCTCGTAGTGAACATCCGGTGGATAGTCATCATTTGCTCCGGTCAATTCAGCGTACACTCTCACGCCATGACAGCTTGCGCAGGTGGTACCCATGGGCGGCCTTTTTTGAAACAGATGTCCGGCCAGAAAGCCACCCTCTATGTAATCCGGACGGCTGACATGGCACTGGCCGCAACTGGCATGACAGGCATTACAGTGTTTTTCCCTGCCCTGACAAACCTTCTCAAGGATTCCTTTGTCCTTTTTGTTGGCCCGGGCTTTGATAACCTTTTCAAAGGGGCCTAAGGTGTAATGCAGGCTGTTCTTGGCTGTTGACGCGATGTTTTTGTGGCATTCCCCGCACGCCTTGTCGGCGTCAGGAAAGGTAGGGTCTCTCACGATTCCCTTATGGGCAGTGTGCCAGTTGGGGTCTTTCGGATTGCCCCCGTGACACGCCTCGCATGCTATTTCTCCGTGGACGGTCTTCACGAAAGCAGGGTTGACATAAATCTTTTCGAAAGGCTCCAACGGAGCCAACGGCCCCGCTCAACATTCACCGGACGCCTCCGCCAATTTGCCAAGCTTTGGCCTGATCTTTTCGATCTCCGAACTCAGGCGGATTATTCTGTTCAGGTCGGTATGGCAGGCGATACATTCACTCTTGGATTTGGCAGGTTCGGCCTTCGCATACGCGGCGGCGAGACCAAGAAAGGCCGCAATAACAAAGACAACTATCAGGCCGGCTCCATAGTCTTTCTTCTTCAACAAGCTTTTCATGGGAAGGTGGAGTCATGGGGCAAAGCCCCCAAGTTCTAGTGACTAAAGACATTATAAAAGATAGGCTGCGCGTCCAGAAGCTATTACACTCAGGCTAATGATGTCAAGCCAAAAAGGGCGAGGGTCGGGGCTTATCATTTGACACACAACCTCTTTTTCTTATTCTCAGGTGATACAAATATAGACCTGCAGAAAAAGATTTCGACCTGTGCGATTGATTTGTGTTTCTTGTTAATCACGAAAACACGAAAGCACGAAAAAATCTGGCATGTTTCATTCTTCAGTTTACACTTTCTCAGATAAAGAGAATAAAAGGCTTACGCCTTAACTCCCCGGGCTGGAGCTTTTGGAGTTAATCCCTGGCCCAGACCGGGTTTGCCTCGGTAAGAGATTGTTCAAGTGGTGTCGCGCCAGGGCGGGCCGTAAGGATTTTATCTCAAAAAAGTGTAAACTACTTTTTGGCTTCTGTGAAGGATGCCAAAAATCTGTATTCTTTCGTGCTTTCAAGATTTCGTGCTTTCGTGATAGGTTTTTCTGCCATGCATTTATGAAATACAGAGAATCTAACCACACAGGTTCAAATCCTTTTGTTTAACACTGTAGCAAACATGTTTGAATGGGTCAAAAGACAACTGGACAAGATTGGCAGCCCAAACCTGGACTGGGTCCAGGTTGAGGTAACGACGTACTGCAATGGAGCCTGTGTTTATTGCCCTCATACCCTCATGAGGCACCGTTGGGCAAACAGACACATGCCAATAGAGCTGTTTTGTAACTTGGTCCCCTTTCTCGGACATACAGACCTGGTTTACTTGCAGGGATGGGGAGAACCCCTTCTTAACAATGACTTCTTTGAGATGGTCCGAATTTGCAAGGATCAAGGGAAACGCGTCGGGTTTACCACAAACGGTATGCTTCTTTCTGAAGATACGATTCGAACGTTGATTGACTTGCAGTTGGACATCATAGGCATCAGCCTTGCTGGCACCACCGCGAAAACCCACAACCGGATACGCAAAGGGACCGATTTGAATAAGGTCATTTCCCACCTTGAACGATTGTGCAAGATAAAGGGTGAAAAGAAGACCCGGGTCCCTGCGCTCCATCTTGCCTATCTCATGCTCAAATCCAATTTTCGTGAACTCGAAGAGATTCTACCCCTTGCAAAAAGGGTGGGAGCGAAACAGATAGTGGTCAGCAACCTGACCTTGATCGTTGATCCGAAACTTCTCGAAGAAGCGATCTTCAACGATACAGTACGCACGGACTATTATCGCAACGCACTAAGTGAGATCAGACACAGAGCAGCCCGTGAAAACATCATCTTTGAATATCATGGCCCTGGCCTTGACGATGCCTCTATCTGCTGCCGTGAAAATGTCCACCGTGCGTGCGTCATCAATGTTGAAGGCGAGGTCGTGCCATGCGTTCTTACCAATCCGGTTCTCTCTTCCTATTACACCTTCAAAGATCAATCTCTTCCTCCGAGAGGAATGTCCTTTGGCAACATACAGAACGAAAGCTTAACCCGGATCTGGAACAAGAAGGGATACGCCAGATTCAGAGATCTCTTTGATCCTGAGATAAGGAGAAAACCAGAGCAAATTCGATCGCAAATGCCTCAATGCTGCGTAAAATGTTATAAGAGGCTTGGGGCATAAGGGTGGGTGGCTCAATGAGAATTTCATTGACATTTTTTTTGAAATATGACTGTTAATCACCTTAGCTTCGTTTCAATGTGCAACTGGCACGGACTCCGCCTTTGGCGGAACTCTGAAACATCAATAATTACAACCAGTTGAAAAATTTCCGAATGACTTCTCAAAAGGTTGGACCTATGCGGTTAGGATGTTAGCCATTTGAGCCCTTTTGCCTGTTGAGTATGCCTCGGACATCCACACCCGGTAGCGTGCCTCCTCCCCGCCTGCCAACGCCTGGTTCGCACGGGGGCTAGAATGCCCGCACACAAGGCAATGGCGGGCAGGTGTGGGGCACATATTGTGGGGGACAGAGCCCCCACGCTACCGAGCCGACTTTGTGCTTGGCCCGCCCAACCGGCCCAATGGGTTGCGAAGGAGGATCTTTCGGGTAACCGCACAGGTCGAATAAGTTCGGGTAATAGGTACTGGATATAAGTGTTCATTCCCTATAGTCGCAAAATATGATCAACCCCAAACTTTTTGAGAAGTTACATTCCCGAGGCGTTAATATTTGGAGGTGGTCGAATATGAAAGATGTTCATGAAACAGAAGCCACTTGTGAAGTCGAGGAGCCCTGGCTGCCAATAGAGACAAAACTGGTTGTAGGTTCTGTAATCGCCGGCGTGTTAACACTGATTGTGTTGGCAATTTTGGTGCACATGTTTCTCTTGGGAGGTCACTGATGGCTGAACATAGAAGATGGCATGACGGGATGTTAAGCACAGAAGACTGGTGGGCAGTTTGGATAGGCCTTTTCTTTGCTTTACTTGGTCTTCTGGCAGCAGCAAGTGGCGTTGAGTCAACTGGCTGGATAGTGAAGTTCTCCAAATGGGTAGACATAACAAAGTCATTTCAAGCCTCTCATAAGGGGCTGTTAGGCCCGGCAGCATCCCTCATAGTAACTTATATGATCTTTACAGCGGCCACGTGCACAGGGGCCAAATTCATGAAGTGGGATGTGAAAAAGTACTTTATAGCATGGTCTATAATTTTTTGGCTAACAGTGATTTTCTACATTGTTGGCCAAAATGCGTATATCGCAGCAACTTCACTGGAACGGGAAAAATATGGCATTGATTGGAGTCTCTCATTAGGCGGAGCATACTATATAATAGCGTTGTTTGCAGGACTTTTTATCGGGAACCTGACTCCAAAGAGGTTTAGAACCTTCGTGAAGGAGGCGGCAAAACCAGAATGGTTCATCAAGGTCGCTATTGTCTGCCTTGGTACCAAGTTAGGGTTGAAAGCCATTGAGGCCACAGGTTTTGCTATGCATCTGCTCTTTGCCGGTTGCTGTGCTACAATAGCTGCTTATCTGCTTTTCTGGCCTTTAGCTTACGTAGTGTGTAGAAAAGTCTTCAAGCTGACAAAGGAATGGGCAGCATGTCTGGCTTCAGCAATTTCAATTTGTGGAGTTTCGGCTGCAATTGCCACTGGTGGAGCTATTAGAGCAAGGCCTGTAGTCCCTATTATGATATCCTCGCTGGTGGTGGTGTTTGCTGTCTCAGAACTTATAATCCTTCCGGGATTACTCACCACTTATTGGTCTCACGAGCCGATAGTTGCCGGGGCCAGCCTGGGTTTGACTGTGAAGACTGACGGGGCTGATGCGGCGGCAGGAGCAATACTTGATGAGCTAATTAGGGCAAAAGTTGCCGGAGAAGGCATACACTGGGATGAGGGATGGATATTAGCCTCGGCAATAATGACAAAGATCTGGATAGACATGTTCATAGGGATATGGGCATTTGTGCTGGCAGTGGTCTGGGTCTGGTACATAGAGAGAAGACCTGGAGAGAAAGTTCCAAAATCTGAGATATGGTTTAGATTTCCAAAGTTTGTTCTTGGATATTTCATTGCATGGTTCCTTGTTATGGGTCTGGGACTGGCCGACATCATCCCGTTCGAAGGCCTGAAATTTGGAATCAAACCGATTGAAGGTTCTCTGAGGAAGTTCTTTTTTATGCTGACATTCACAAGCATAGGTATAGTCACAGATTTCAGGGAACTCGCCAAAGAAGGGCTGGGAAGGCTGGCTGCGGCCTACGGAACAGTTCTTCTGATCATAATACTGCCGATAGGATTGTTTCTAGCATGGTTATTTCATCATGGCATGATGCCACCGACTGTTCCTTAGCTAAGATGGATGCATCGAACTTAGAGGCTTCGCCCTAATTGGCCTGCCCTGGCGCATCCATCAATATCTAAGCACGTAGCCTGTTAGCCAGGTCTGGGCCTGGGCCAGGGAGTATTGGAGTGATGGAGTACTCCAATACTCCATCACTCCCTCAGGTGCGTAGGCCCTACGGGCCAGAGGCCAATTTGGGCGAAGCCCCTAACTTTTCACGGGCGTATCCACGAGTTAGGGGAACCCTATAGCCCACAAACGATCCTGAATTTCAGGAAGGATCAACGGGAGACGTTCTCTGGTGCTAAACTCATCCCGGCTCAGATGTCCCTAACGGGACTCAGATGTTCCTAACGGGACAAATGACAATACTTCCTCCAGCTCGCAGATGCGCCCACTTTCCACCTGTATGATTCTGTTAAAATAATGCTGGCTGTACTGACGCATCCACCGGGGGATCGTTGAATTGTCAAAGGCCATGAACAAATCGAGCTTCTTACCCGGTTCAAGGTAGCCCTTCTCTTTCACCATTTTTCTCAATTTATTATCCA
>DAOVOU010000328.1 GCA_030629475.1 Desulfobacterales bacterium
CTCAGGACCAACCACCCGAACCTGCTCGCCCCCTGGCGTACTCCCTTCACCCCTGAACCGATCCGGATACCGGTAGTAGAGGATCTCATCCACTTCCCGCATCCCCCCTTCAAGGGCAGGATCATAAATGACTGTCTTTTGCAATACCACAAAGGTGCGAGTGGAACCAAACTGTTTGATCATAAAGTCCAGGATCTGTTTGGCTGGCAGGACATAAGAATGGCTGGCCCCTGCCAAGCCCAGAACGATGAAGGCACAAATTAGGTATGACGCCCGAGGCTTCATAGGGACCATATAGCAAAGCCTGCTGGTCTTTTCAATTTAATTCACTCCAGCCTGTCGGTTGACCAGAATTTAGCCGAGAAGTTTGACACGATTTCTTATATCGTTTAGAGTTTTATTATGATGAAGGCTCTCTTCACTCAAACAGGTGCAATCAATGACATTGATCAGTCTAACTGAAAGCCCGTTCCGGCACTCACCAATCCACCCGTCAGTTCATGTTGCGGGCGGGGACGGTCCCTATGGCAACACTTATGCGGCACTGGCGCAGGTGGATCTTTCACCTGCCCGCAGGAAACGAGTACTGCTCAAGCCTAATATCGGTCGGGTTGCTCCTCCTGAAGCAGGCATAACCACACACCCGCAGGTCGTCGCTGCTGCTATCGATGCGTTCAGGGAAGCCGGGGCAGATGTAGCTGTTGGCGAAAGTCCCATATTGGGCGTCAAGACGGAGGAAGCCTTTGATGCCGCTGGTATCACATTGATCGCACATGAGCGCGATTGCCTCCTGATAGACATGGATGCCCGCCGCTTCGTCGAGGTGCCAGTCCCCGACGGTGTTGCGATCAATTCTCTTAAGGTCTGCCCGGAAGTGCTTGAATATGATCTTGTCGTGTCCCTCCCGGTCATGAAGATGCACATGCACACCGGCGTGACACTGGCTCTCAAGAACATGAAAGGCTGTCTCTGGCGGCGTAGCAAGGTAGACCTGCATATGTTGCCGCCAGTCGAAGGGCACGACGAAAAACCAATCGACATAGCTATCGCTGATATGTCCTCGGTGCTCCGCCCGCATCTTTCTATCATCGACGGTACCGTTGGTATGGAAGGGCTGGGTCCTAGCGCTGGCCAAGCCAAGCCTCTCGGTGTAATCGTCGTGAGCGCTGATGCCTTTGCAGCAGACGCCATAGCATGCAAGCTGATGGGTACGGCGGCGGAAGACATTCCGCATTTGCGCATCGGCGCACAGCGCGGCTACGGCGTGATCGACCTTGACTCTATTTCGGTCACACCCGACGGCTGGCACGACTGGAGTTCTCCGTTTGCTCCCCCCCCGGAAAATCTCTCGATCGAGTTTCCGAATATCAAAGTTCTGGACAAGAACTCATGTAGCGCGTGCCAGTCGACCCTATTTTTGTTCCTGAAGCATTACGGAAATCGCCTTTTCGACTGTTTTCCTTCAGATACCAGTGTATGCATTGCTATCGGCAAGGGCAACGAGGAAGTGCCAGAGGGCACACTCTGCATCGGTAATTGCACGGCCCTCCACCGCGGGAATGGAATCTTCATTCCAGGATGCCCCCCGGTCAGCAGTCAAATCCTCACTGCCATCTCAGGCAAACCGTCGGTTGACAGTAAGGACGGCCACATTGTAACATCGGACATAGCTGTGGGCGGCGCACCTTCCATTTGACCTCTCAATCCCAGCCTCAGATCTCAGTTGTTGTTCAAGCAAATTTTCCCTACGTATTTTCTATATGATAATCGACTGTTAAGTTTGAAGCAGTTTCTGCCGATACGTATACAGGTTAGAGGTGTTAAACACAAAAATGCGTAAATCAACGTCTCGGAATTTTTACAACTGGTAGTAATCATTCATCTTTCCGTGGCACTTTTCTAGGCCATCAATATGGAATGATGGAATGTTGGGGATGAGAAGCAGAAAAGAATCATTTTCTAATTATTTTCATTCCTCCCCGCCTGCCACCCGCCTGCCTGCGCCACGCTCGTCGGACAACTGCAATGCGAGCACACACGGCAATGGCGGGCAGGTCGCCACGTACGGCATGCAGTTTACATACTAGCATTTCTGGCAATGGCGGGCAGGTTAACCCAATATTCCAGTATTCCAACATTCCATTGTTCCAATTGTGAGCGAAGCGAACTAAGTTCAAGTAAAAAGGCACAAAAGACTTATGATTGACGGTTCATTACTAAAACTGTTGAACGGGCGACCCCCTATGTCGGAACGGAACACCATTTCGAGGTGGAATAATGCCTGTTTTGAGGTAAACCGACAGCATAGAGAGAAAGAAATATAATACATTATGGACTCCATAAAAAATTTGAATTTCGACCACCTTATCGGCCAAAAAGTGGGTACAGCCACCCTTTTAAAAGAGCTTGCGCGCGGTGGGATGGCGGTTATTTTTATCGCCTACCAGAGAACATTGAAACGTCAAATTGCAGTCAAGATTTTGCCCAAATCACTCCTTACCCCCTTGGCCGCCGAACTCTTCCAGCAGGAAGCAGAAGCAGCCGCCGTCCTGTCACACCCTAATATTGTTCCAATTTACGAAGTCGGAGATACCGAGGATTTTTTATTTTTTACAATGCAGTTAATCAAAGGGCGGCCTATTTCCGATCATATCAAAATGGCTCGAAAGCATGTGTTGCCGTCCAAGCGAGTTTTACCACAGAAGGTGACGATTAAAATCATCACAAGTGTCCTCGATGCCCTGGATTTTGCCCACAGTCAGGATATCATCCATAGAGATATTAAACCGGCCAATATACTCATCGAAAACCATACGAATCGTCCGATTATCACCGATTTTGGCATTGTCAAGATGTCACGCGGGCCTAATGTGAAATCTGGGATGATTGTTGGAACTCCAATTTACATGGCTCCGGAAGAGATACTGAGAAGCCGTGTGGACGGACGGGTCGATATTTACGCGACCGGAATCATGCTGTTTGAAATGCTGGTATCCCATTTGCCATTACCAAAATTTAGTGCAGCAAAAGAGATACTGGAAATGAAATTGGGATTAAAAGATCGGTTATTTCAAAAAAAACCTTCGGAAATGAATCCCATGGTTGACCAAAAGATGGACGAGATTGTTTTTAAGGCGCTATCGTATGATCCGGAAAAACGGTATGCCACTTGCCGGGAGTTTTTACAGTGCCTTAAAGTGTACATGGATCGTTACTTGAGAAAAGAACCCTAAGAGGGAAAAATGCC
>DAOVOU010000242.1 GCA_030629475.1 Desulfobacterales bacterium
ATTAAAGTATAAACGTTCCACTTCTATACCCATATTCTCTTTGCGTTCTCTGCGCACTGCGGTGAACTATTACTTTGCACTTAGAGAGGTATTGTGATGTCAGAACCCATCTCATTTGGAAAGCTTGAAGTCAATGTGGTCTCGACCATGGAAGAAACTCGCGGCGTGCCCGAACCAGAGACACCGTTTCGGATTGCCATTCTGGGTGATTTCAGCGGTCGTGGCAACCGGGGTCTTCCTGGGGAGGGTTCAGCGCTGGCTGGCCGACGTTTTCTCCTGGTGGACCGGGACAATTTTGATGAGGTGCTGGCAAAGCTCGGTGTCGAGATCGATCTGCCGATCACTGGTAACGACACTCCTCCTGTTGCTATCCAATTCGCTGAATTGGACGATTTTCATCCCGACCGAATCTATGAGCAGGTCGAGGTATTTCAGAAGCTGAGGGAGACCCGCCGGAAGCTCGACGATCCTCGAACGTTCGCCTCAGCCGCAAAAGAAGTGCGAAGTTGGGCGGGGATGGAGGCAGAACAACCCTCTCCTGCGCCGGAAATATCCGTCACGAGTGGCAGCTTGCTTGATCAGATGCTCGAGGAGACAGAAGGCCGAATCCCAGAGACGAGGACATTGACGGACTCGTCAGGGTGGAACGCGTTCCTCCAGAGAATAGTCAAACCCCATCTGGTCCCCAGCGAAGATCCGCAGCAGGAGGAGTTGGTGGCGTCTGTTGATGCTGCAATAGCAAAGCTGATGCGCACCATCCTGCACCACCCGGATTTTCAGGCCGTTGAAGCGGCCTGGCGAGCAGTCTATTTCCTCATTTCCAGGCTGGAGACAGATACCGACCTCAAGCTGTATCTCCTCGATATATCAAAACCAGAATTGGCTGCTGATCTGCGCGAGTCAGAAGACCTGCGATCAACCGGCGCCTACAGACTCCTTGTAGAGCAAACAGTCGAGACTCCTGGCGCAGAACCATGGGCAGTCGTGGCGGGCAATTATACCTTTGATCAAACGCGCGAAGATGTAGAACTGCTGGGCCGTATGGCCAAGATTGCAAGCCAAGCAGGGGCTCCGTTCATCTCGGCGGCCGACGGCCATATATTGGGTTGTGACTCTTTGGCTGAAACACCGGACCCTGACGACTGGCAGCGGCCGACCAGGGCAGAAGACAGTCAGGCATGGGATGCGCTCAGAAAACTTCCGGAGGCATCATACCTCGGCCTTGCCATTCCCCGATTCCTGCTCCGGCTCCCATACGGTGCGGATACTGACCCTGCTGAGCAGTTTGAGTTTGAAGAAATGCCCGACGTCCCAAACCACGATGATTACTTGTGGGGCAACCCGTGCTTTGCGTGTGTTTACCTCCTGGGCCAGGCATTTACTCATCACGGCTGGAACCTGCGGCCTGGCGTGATCCAGGATATCGAAGGCCTGCCTTTGCACGTGTATAAAGAACAGGGTGAATCCAAGGTCAAGCCTTGTGCCGAGGTGGTGCTCACCGAGCGAGCCGCAGAAATCATCCTGGACAACGGCCTCATGCCTTTCCTTTCTTTCCGAAACCAGGACACCATCCGGCTGGCACGCTTCCAGTCCCTGGCCGATCCTTTGACACCTTTGGCAGGGCGATGGGGTAGGTGAGTAAGCATGTGAAAGATATACAGGTTGCGCGCAAAAACATTTTTGTGACCGGTCGTCCCGGGTGTGGGAAATCGACCCTGATTGAAAAGGCAGTGGCGCAAATCAAGAACCGGGCAACCGGATTTTTTACTCGCGAAATCAGGAAAAGGGGGCGAAGGACCGGATTTTCCATAACCACCCTTGATGGCAAACAGGGAGTCCTTGCCCACGAAACTATACAGGACCGGCCCAGGGTGGGCAAGTATGGCGTGAACCTTCAGGATATTGATCAGGTTGCAGTCCCCTCCATGATGCCTTTTGCACCTGATCAAGTCGTGGTGATCGATGAAGTGGGAAAGATGGAGTGTTTTTCTCCTCTGTTCCGCGAGACTCTGATCAGAGTTCTCGATTCAGCACATCCCGTGATCGGTTCTATTGCCCAAAAAGGAGACAAATTCATCGAAGAAATTAAGGCCCGGGATGATGTCTTGCTGGTCCGTGTGACGGAGAAAAACAGGGATGCGCCGGAACTTTTATCCCGGTTGTTGTCGGTGAGTCAATAGTCTCCCGCGTGACGCAAAACCTCTCATCCCTTCTTTTTCACCTTCACCGATCGTTCCACCACGCAATAGACCCCGTCAGGACTCCTTGCAGCTTGAAAACATTGATTGCACGATATGCATTTTGCCTTTTTCCGGTCCCCTTCCTTCCATCGTCTGACAAGGCCCGGCTCTCGGATCAGGGGTCGTGACATAGAAACAAGGTCTGCGGCACGTGTTTTCAAAATGTGATTCACATAGGCAAAGCCTGTGATAATCAGTCCAACCTCCCCCTGGGCAAGATCCGCTATAAGCTCTATGAGCCTCATGCTACAGCGGCCATCTTCCGCCATTCCCGCCCATGTGGCCGAGCGCACACTCCTGTTTTTCAAGGTCATACCATTGATCTTAATTCCCTCGAATAGTTCTGCCATCGCCTTACCTCATTTCCATTTCGGAATGCGGGGATGTTCTCAAGCCGACCGCCTCTGGCGGGGCGGATTACATAAAATCGCGCAGCGATTTCATAACCTGAGTCAGGCCCAGTGCATTGGCGAGCGCCTTGTCGAGTTCGCGGATTTTCGGGAGAGACAGTGTGCCAACAAAGTGGGTTAAGGAAGCCTTGGGGATACTGATTAGCTCGTCGCAATGGATACTGCTATCGTGCTTTAGACCTTCATCAATACCGACGGGGACTTGGGTCGAAAGTCCATCATAAGTGGAATATATAGGGGCACAGATAACGGTGGAGAATCGCGAGTCGATCAGGACTTGGCGGCTTACGACGACAAAAACACGGTATTTCTTTGGATCACGGGCAGAAGCCTTGTATGCACGATAAAGCTCTCCCCGTCTCATAACTCTACCTGGTAGGAGAGGACATCTTGGGCCTCTTTATTCAGTTTATGGGCACGCCGGTTAAGAATCTCAAGATCTTTAGCATCACGGATCTGTTGCGCCTTAGCAGTCAGGTAATTACGCAAAGCTTGCTCCACGAGGGCTGACCGATTACCGGATCGTCCCAAGAGCTTGTCCATTTCTTTTACCAGGTCTTCGGATAGTGTTATAGATGTCTTGATTTTCATACTACTAACATAGTATATCCTACCCTTTCTGTCAACGCATTTCTTTACACGATGCACGGCTGATAACACGGCACAAATGGCCAAAGTCGCAACTTCGTTTGTGCGGAGGACGTTAGCCGACCGGCGGCTTACATTTGGCCCGGACATCACTGTCGCCTTTTGTCTATGGTGCAGAGATGGCACGGGAGCGGTATGTTGAAATCCCTTGCCCAAACGTAGCGGTCTGGTCTATTGAAGGACAAAAGAATAAGGATAAAAGAATATGGTATTATTGTCATCGGACAGTGCATCTGAGAGGAGGTTCTCAATATCGATCCCCCACCGGGTCGATCATTCCATATTCCGATTCAGCAGAATTGACCACGGTATGATAAGGATTATTATATATGTATGCTGTGATTGAAAAGAATAGATTAGAAATATCAGTGGCCGAGTTCTACAACATGGCATGGTATGACAAGGATGGTTTTCTTTCCAAGACAGAAGAATATAATAAAGAAACTACGTTTATTCGCCAGGGTGATATGGCATACGATTTCAAGACTAGACGCCGGTGGAAAATCAGGCTCGGGGAAAAGAGAAAGAAAACCAGTACGAAAAAAAGGAGGCAACGAGATTGAACCCGAAACGCATCACTTGGGATTACCCGAACCCTCTAAGAGATGATCTATGGAGGGCCAGAAGAATGGCCGAGTTTTTCCCTTTCGTCCTTGAAGAGCTTACAGAGGAGGATAGAAAGATCCTCCTTAGACAGCTTGATAAAATAAATGTCCCTGATGAGAGGAAGGAATTTATAAGGATGGTGTGCGGTGAAAAACAAAATACTGACTGAAAAGCAGATCCTCCTGGTCAAGAGGATTGGGCCGGATGACCTTCCTATAATGCTCAAGGAGATAAATGCAGAAGAGATGAAGCGCTATTTCCTCGGGAAGGCCTCCGAGTTGGTGAAAGCTTTCAGAACCCTTCTCTGATCGCTTTTGAGGAATTTGGAAATGAAAATGAAAATGGGGACGCTGCTAAAAAATTAAGCGTCCCCATTCCCATTCCCACTAAATTTTTCAGACCCACCCCTGAAAACACCCTCCAGCCTGTCGGTTGACCGAAACTTGGCAGAAAGGTTTGACAAATGTTGTGATTCTAGATAGCTATAGAGTC
>DAOVOU010000307.1 GCA_030629475.1 Desulfobacterales bacterium
ACTTGGCCTCAGCATCTCTCAGTCGCCCATGAACCGTGTGCGGTTCCACCACAATCGGGTAGTCACTGATCGCCTCGAGAAGCGTGAGGAAGCCTTGGTTGTTGTCCCCAGTGCCACTTTCGTTCCGGTACTCGTAGAGGCTGTATTCGTGTTCGAGATGGACCGCGTATGGGTCAAGTTCTTTAATTTTTTCAGCCACAATCTTCCACCAGTCGGGGTGGATCATATCAATAAGGGGGAAAACCCCTTGACCCCGGCCGTCGGTGTGGCTGATGACTAACACGTTCCTCTGCGGGCAGGCCTTCTGAATGAATTCACGGGCCTTTTCGGTGAAAGTCCCTATTCCACAAAGCCGCGGAGGGTAGGAACTGACCATCACGATGGGGTTCTGATACATATTGTCCTTCCAGGTTCAGATTTCTTTTCAGGCTATTGCCTATTTTCCGATCACTTGTTCCGGGACACTTAGTGAGTACAGGTTTATGAGGGAAAGCAGCCAGGCCAGGGTCGATTCCGCGCCTTGATTCTGGTTTGCGCCGTCCGGTATTAAGCCATCGCAACATCCTCCGGTACTGTAATCATACAGGGAGATGTTCAGGTCGTTCCTGCCCAGGAACCAGTCGAAGCAGCGCCGGGCTTCGACAATCCATTTTTCATCTCTCGTGATTTTATAGGCCTCTACGCAGGCTTCAATCATGTTTTGAGCCTCTATCGGCTGCTGGTCGAATCTGGCCCGTTGCCCATTTCGCGAAAACCACCCGTGGTTGCCTATTGGAACGAAATGCCCTTTGGGATCGGTGTGGATCCGGACAAGCCATTCGAGACAACGCAGGCCCGCCTCGATCATGTCTCCCTGGTGAAGCCATCGCCCTGACAAGAGGAGAGCTTGCGGAATCTTGCCGTTGTCGTAATTGACAGTCTGTTCTATCCACGGCCAATCATCGGTAGCATTGGACCGGTATAGTTCAAAGAGCTGGTGGGCCAGCCTTTCTCGTACCCGCCTCACGTCGCTGTCTCCCCCAAACCGTCTCAGATAAGCATGAATGCCTACCAGGCCAAATGCCCAGGCCCTGGGGGATTGAAATTCGATCATCACCGGCAGAGCCTGCTTGAAAATGTTTAAGGCCGCTGCGGTAAGGCTCTCCAACTTTGACAGGGCCACAGCCGTGCCCAGGCCCCATATCGCACGGCCATGGCAGTCCTCGGTGCCTTCTTCTTCCAGCCACCTCCTGTCGTAGCCCATGAAATTGCGGAAGCGGCCATTGTCCCTGTTGAAGGCATGGAGCAAAAAGCCCAGGTACCGGCAGGTCCGGTCCCTCAATTCATTGCTGTCAGGAAGCAAATCCCGTGCCATCATCACGACGATTAGAGCCCGTGCGTTATCATCCGTGCAGTAGCCGTGAGAGCGGTCGGCCACACCAAACTTTGCGTGTTGCAGTATCCCAACGTCATCTGTCAACATGTTGAAGTGCTTGAGATTCAACTGAGGCAGTTCAGGTGGAATGGTCCCCAGGGTCTTGGCACGGAAGGCGGCTCTGGGGCGTTGCTCCCGTTCATTCTTGACCTCAATGACAAGTTCCAGATACCGTCGAGCCACCTCTTTCCAGATCATGCTTCGGCAAAAGATATAGGCTCGCTTGCGCATGGCGTGACGTCCGACTTCGTTGTCTAAGAAATCGATTACCTGTTCGGCCAAGGCATCCGAATCCTTGAACGGGACAATGCGTCCCCTCTCACCACTGAGCATCTCTTCGGCATACCAGTAAGGGGTGGAGATGACCGCCTTGCCGGCACCGAGGGCATAGGCAAGAGTACCGGAAACGACCTGTTCTTTGTTCACGTAAGGCGTGACATATATGTCGGCGGCTCCCAGAAATTCACACAATTCCTTGAAATCCACAAATCTGTTGTGAAAGATAAGGTGGCTTTCCACGCCTTGGTTTCTTGCCCTGAGCTGAAGGGAAAGACGGTAAGACTCGCCCTCCTTCTTCTTCACATTAGGATGGGTTGCACCAAGAACGATATAAACAGTTTCCGGGTGCCTACTTACAATCTCCGGCATGGCGTCGATCATGTGTTCGAGGCCCTTGCGGGGAGAAACCAAACCAAAGGTCAGGATGACCTTGCGCCCTTCCACTCCGAACTGATCCTTATAGTAACTGGAGTCAACAAAGGGGATATCCGGAATGCCGTGATGAATCAGAACGATCTTTTCCTCCGGAATGCCGTAAACTTCCTTAAGGATCTCATGAGCCGCAAGGCTCATGACCACCAGCCGGGCAGAAACGCGGCCCAGCTCTTCGAGGATGATTTTTTGTTTGGGATCGGGCTCCATGAACACGGTGTGCAAAGTCGTTACGACAGGCATGCGCAGATTATGCAGCAGTTCCAAAATGTGGCTGCCATAATGACCCCCGAAGATCCCAAACTCGTGCTGTACACAAACCGCATCGACCTGGTTCATGTTCAGAAAATCAGCAGCCATGCGGTAGTCGGCAAGATTCTTATAGTTCAATTCAAAGTGTACCTGACGGGGATACAGATAGCCTTCAGGCACATCATTCATCACCACTGCCCAACAGTCCGTCTCGGGGGCTTCAATTGAAAGAGCTTCCAGGAGATCAGTGGTAAAGGTAGCAATGCCGCATTGCCGCGGCAAATAATTCCCAATCAAGGCAATGGTATTTGGACTCTCAGGGTATAATCCAGGTGGATTCATAAACACTTTCCCTTCCGGTATTAGCTTCTGTCAAAAGCTCATCCAAAGTTTGAGTGAACAAGCCTTCAAAATATTTTTTCTTTTCCACGATCAACTGGTTCCTCTATAGAAGAGTACAAATACCTGCGGCAAGAAATCTTCTGTTCATTATCATCTCAATACCTCCTTCAAGTGATCTTCTGTCTGGTCATTAGGCTCTTCCCACTGAAACGCCGCACGTACCCGTGTGCTAAAACTTCTATAAAAAAGCAACAGTTATGCCAAAACCCCTAACTTATTGATAATGCAGGTTTTTGTGTGATTGTCGCGCGCAGAAACCAGAACTAACAGTTCCGATCTTCATGGAGGGAGATTCGATCAAACAGATGATAGAGCGATGTATGTGATGCAATATAGTGAAATAATGGAAAATTTAATAATACGAACTTTGAGTTCCGGTTTTTTTGATTACCAGAACTCAAAGTGCTGAAACATTGCTTAGCGCGGGAGGGTTTTGAACCCCTCCTTTGTGATGCTATATTTTTTCATCAATTTATGTAGTTGACGGGGACTGATCCCCGCTGCCCCAGCGCTCTCTTTTATTCGGCCCTTATTTGCACCCAAGAGCTCTTGCAAATAGCGCCTTTCAGTGTCTCGTACGGCCCTGTGTCTCACCTCCGCCAAGCTGTGAGAAATGTCCGGCTTCACCTGTATCGGCGAGGGATTTGACGTGAAAAGCTCGTCCGGAAAGCTCTCAGGCGTTAATATTGGAGAGAGTTCCAGTATGTAGGCACGCTCCATAACGTTTTCCAGCTCACGGACGTTTCCTGGCCATGAGTACTTTCCAAAAGCATCTATGACATGGGGATGAATGTCGTGAATCTCTTTTAGATCAAATTTCTTCAGCCTTTTAAGAATGACCTCCACAATATATGCGATGTC
>DAOVOU010000234.1 GCA_030629475.1 Desulfobacterales bacterium
ATCGCTCCACCGATTCCCTGCCGGCAGCAAGCAGAACCTGTCTATTGCGGTACACCAGTCTTTTCTCTGCGAGCGCTACGGATCTGGAAGCCAACCGCATTCCACTACGAATAACACGGCTTAACGATCTGATGGCGCGATGTGCAGGACAGCGAGCAAGATACAACATAACAATGGCAAGCAGTAGCCATATCAGAACGGACAATCCAGGAGAACCGGGCAAGATGATGAAAAAATCTGTCGATGACATGATACCCTCCTTTCGGATATTACTCCTTTTTGAGAGAATACGGGCTAAGCGTATATGCTTTTTTTCTCTCTTACTTGTATTGCCTGTAGCCCTTTTCGCAATATACATGCCACTGTCTGTCTATATTTATCCATGTCAAAAGAATCCTGTCCAACAAATGCTTTGGTCCTGCGAATACAGGAAACATGGGGGTCATATCAATGGATGCAGGAAAACGTGCAATGCCTGCAAGGAGCGTAGATTCAGGAAGCTTTGAACCAGGGAGAGGAATGGTATCGACACAATAATTACAATATTGAAATATGAAGCTCGCTTTCAGGCCTTCTTGATTGACACACAAGCCTCGTTTTCCTAAACTCCGGTAGCCAGAAAGGGGCTTCTTCACCATCACTTCTCAGGATCATGGAGGTATTGACATGAAAATAACCAGTCTGGATAAGATCGACAAGATAGAGGTTACAATGGAGGGCGCAAGGGACGTCTGGAAGCAGATTCCCATATCAGGAAATGACGGCTCACCCGTGTTCTCCTTTCGCGTATTTACGATTGAGGGGAACGGTTATACGCCTTACCACACCCACCCCTTTGAACATTGTACTTAGTTCGCTTCGCTCACAATTGGAATAATGGAATGTTGGAATACTGGAATATTGGGTTAAGAGGAATGAAAACAATTAGAAAATGATTTTTTTCGGCTTCTCATCCCCAAGATTCCATCATTCCACTATTCCATCATTCCATATTCATGGCACAGAAAACTGACGTTGAAAGACAAATGATTACAAAGAGTTATAGAATTTCCGAGACGTTGAATTACGTCATTCAAGGCCATGGCACGTTAGTCGCAGAAGGCGGCGAGGAACGTGAGGTCAAGAAGGGGAATTTTGCCCTGGTCCTCCCCGATGAAAAACACCAATACAGGAACAAATCGGCAACAGAGCCACTAATCATGATCTGTGCGGTTCCCAAGAAGTTCGAGTAAAGAATCCATGCCCAGAGGACCAAGTTTTGCATGTTAGAATAAAAACTAAAGCATATCCATCACTCTGACGAAAAGATGAACAGTATTTCTAACTTGATTGTATAGGAATTTCCTATTTTCGAGCGGCGAAGTCCGCCTGAGGCGGATTACATAAAATCGCAAAGCGATTTTATAACTTGATTCTATAGAAAATTGCATTTCTTAGCGGCGTTGTCCCGCCGATGGCGGGATCATATGAAATCGCAAAGCGACTTCATAACCGCATCGCTCACAAACAATAATGACACCAAAAGCGCAAAAATCATTTCATCCCATCCCGTTTGGGAAATACCTGCTTTTAGATAGAATTGCTGTAGGTCGTGAGGCCGAATTCTATCTTGCCCAAAAGAGGGACGAAAAAAGCCCTGAGAAACCTATTGTCATAAAACAAATGCTTCCCAGGCTCACCTCAGAAGAGGGCTTGATGAAAGCCTTCATCAACGAGGCCAAGCTTGCCGCTTTTCTGAAACATCGCAACATCATTAAAACCTATGATTTCGGAACCATTGAGGGCACTTGTTTTGTTGCCATGGAATATCTCTTTGGCAAGAGTCTTCGAGCCATAGACAGTACGTCGAAGCAGAAAGAACGACCAATTAACCTGGAAAATGCCCTTCATGTTGCGGCCCAGATTTGCACCGGACTAGATTACGCCCACAAACTGAAAGACCCTCAGAGAAACAATGACTACATCATTCACAGAAATATTTGCCCTGATAGCGTTTTCATAACTTACGACGGTCAGATAAAGCTCACAGATTTCAGCGTTTCCACCAACGGCAGCCGCGACGACAGATCCCAGATGGATATTATGAAAGGCAAGTTGGCCTACATGTCTCCGCAACAGGTCGATGGAAAAACCATCGATCACCGCTCGGATATCTTTTCCACAGGAATTCTCCTGTATGAAATGGTCACGGGCAAGAAGATGTTTGATGGAGAAACCATGCAGGTCTTTTCTCGGGTTCGGCAAGCAAGATTCGACCCGCCGGAAAGCATTGTTGATTGCCAATACCCCAAAGTTTATGAAATCATCTATCGGGCTCTCGAGAAAGAGCCGGAAAAACGTTACCAGTCCGCTGGTGAAATGCTTGCCGACCTGAAGGAAGTTACCATTGCCATGCCCTCCCGGCCAACCGCCGAGGGCCTTGCCGATTATATGAAACTCCTTTTTGAGGAAAGGATGGATGCTGACAAACTCGCTAACAAGCGGCCTGCACAGATCAGCGTTATAGACGTATCAACAGAGCAAAGCGGTCTTGAAGAATCCACCCACAAAAAAGCTACACAGACCGATTCTCCGGCGACATCGCAAGGGGAGATCGATACTGAGGAACCTGCTGGTCATCCCGCTGCACAGAAAGAGCCGGTGGAGCTGTCAGCAAAGGAGGCCGGGCTTGAAGAACTCTCTGATGAAGAGGCTGAAAAGACCGATTCCATTGGGCCACCGGAGCCCGAGATTCATGCTCACCAACCCACTGATCAACCGGCTGCACCGGCCGCTCCAGTAAAGCCATCAACAGATGGGGCCAGCCCTGTTGAAGAACCCCGTCGTCAGGAGACAGCACAGACCTATTCCGCGGAGCCATCAAACCAGGTGACAAATGTTGAAGATATCCCTGAGCAGAATCTTCAACACATAGATTCCGGACGGCAGGCACAACCGGCGAGGAGTACCCCTGATCCGTATGAAAAGGTTGAAACTGCGAAAAAGCCCCACGTTGTGCCTGCAGAAGGCCGACTGAAAAAAGGAAACGCAAAAGCCTTTTGGTATGCAGCCCTTGCAGCAACCCTTGTCGTCATCTGTGCGGTTTCTGTCTGGCTGTTCTGGAGAGAGCCAGACACGATGCGGCTAACGGCTGTTGAGTCAAGCAAACTGGAGGCAGCCATGGAAGCGCTTGAAGCAGAGCGATTTGCCGAGGCAATCACCCTGCTTGAAAAAGTCATGGCCGGCAACCCCGCGATGATCAGCATGGTTTCGGCCCCATACTCACGTGCTCTGCAGGGTCGAGCTTCCGGACTTGTCGAGACTGACCCTGACGAGGCCAAAGCTCTGCTCCTAAAAGCTGTGGAGTTGGATCAGGGGAGTGTACAGGGGCTATTCCAACTGGGTCTCATCTATCTCCAAGAAAAGGACTACACCAAGGCCATTGAGACATATCAAAAGGCGGCCGACCTGGACTCCCAGTTTGCTGAGACTTTCTTCAATCTTGGATATCTTTATGCAATCACAAAGCATTATGCCAAGGCAGAGGAGATGTACGGACGTGTGGTTGAACTGGCGCCACCTTTTGTTGATGAGGCGCTCTTCAATCTCGCAGTGGTCCAGAAGCGGCTGGACAAACGGGCCGAGTGCATTAAGAATCTGGAGCGGGCGATAAAGGTTAATCCTAAGAACAAGCAGGCAAAACGATATCTCAAGTCGTTGAAGGGCAGATAGGGGGAAACTCGATGAAAATCAATAGTAAACGAATTATTCGAACGGATCTGGTGTGGATCATCCTGATCTTGCCGTTTATCGGTTGTGCAAGCTTGAGCAAGACTCCCCAAGAGGGATTGGCCGATGAATCCGAGCAAGCATCCCTCGCAGATGTCAAATCAACGACTCAAGCGCCCGCGGAAGAGGTCAAACCAGTTACTCCTGAATCACAGCCAGCTCAACAACCAGAATATCTGGTGCACAAGGTCAGATGGCCGGGTGAAACGCTGTCGGTTATTTCTCAGTGGTATACAGGAAAAGCGAGAAACTGGAAAATCCTGGCCGACGCCAATCCCAAGCTCAACCCTAATCGGATTTTTAGGGGAAATGAAATTCATATTCCTGGTGACTTGCTGAAGAGACGAGAACCAATGCCAAAACGATTCGTTGCCAGGTTTGCTCAGAAATCGAAAAAGAAAAAATCCCCCTCAAAGCCTCCACCTACACCCGACGCAGAGGAAGATCTCACCCTCTTCGGCCCCAAAGGAATGCCCGAGTAGGGAGTCCGCCTCCAGAAGACGTGGCTTTGATCTGTCCGCCAAAAGCGGACTACAACAGGCTATCTCTTTGCCACCCCATGCACCCAAATCAGCGACCACCGGTAGAACCGGTGGCTTGAGGAGGGCCCCTAAAAGGGGCCATGGGTCTATGTAAATTCCAATTCAAGTTGATCTTTGTCAAAGTTCTGTTGATCACGAATGTAAAGTAGGACTTCATAAAGTGGGACTTTCGTGCAGAGCGTGCACAAAATAGTATGATCAT
>DAOVOU010000222.1 GCA_030629475.1 Desulfobacterales bacterium
ATTGCGGATTGCGGATTGCGGATTGAGCTTAGACATAATTTAAACGACTCGGAATTTCTACAACTTATTGAAATTCCTACGACTTTAGTCGAGTGGTTAAACAGTAGACCTGCCCGCCAGTGCCATTTGTGCCGCCATTACAATTACCCGGCAAACCAGGCGTTGGCAGGCGGGGTCGTCGAGTTGTAAGGTGCTTGAACCCCTGGCCCAGACCTGGATTAGTGGCCTGGTAATTTGTGATAAGGCGTCGCGCCAGGGCGGGCACTCAACTAATCAACCACTCGACGACTCGACCAATTACGTAGCGAAGCGGAGCTAAGTTCAGTTTTATTGCTTGTCATATGAGTCCTCCAAAAGGACGTTTCCAGGCTGCCTTCGGTTTCGAAATCGGCAGATGAATCACTGGTTTTCCTGCCAAGCCGTTGATTACGAAATCGGTCCCGCTTGAGACACTGCCGACACAAGCGTAAGGCAAATCGCCAAAAAGGGCTTCAAGGGAAGCACGGTTCGCAGGGTCAATGGTTACAATGAATCGGCCAGGGGTCTCTGAATAGAGAATGAAATCGTCTTGCTCGGCTCCCGCTGTAGGTACTCTGGAAAGGTCAATCTCCATTCCGAGGCTGCCCCCCATGGCCACCAGGGCCAGGTGCACCCCCAGTCCCCCGCGATAGATGCCGTGGCAAGATGCCACCAGTTCCTCCTGGATGGCCCGGCTCAAAGTTCGATACAGTTTCATCGAGGTCTCGGGCCGGAGTTCAGGCACACGCAGCCCTACATATCCGAAGTGTTCATAATATTCAGATGCGCCCAGCTCATTCCTGGTTTCACCCAGCACATAGACAAGGTCGCCTGCAAACTTGCAGTCCATGGTCACACAGCGGGTAATGTCTGAAATGACACTGGTGCAGGAAAATTGCAATGTGGGTAGGGCAGAGACCTTGTGGGTCTCACCGTATCGGCCCTTGAGGTGGCCGTCTACGTACATGCTGTCTTTTCCTGAAAGGAGCGGCATACCGTAAGCCGTGCAAACATCCCTCAAGGCCCAGTTGGCCCGGACAAGTTGTGCGGCCTTGTACTTGCCATCAGGATTGTCGATTGGGTCATACTGTATGGTGGGCCAGCAAAAATTGTCCACACCACCAATACGGTCCGGGTCCCCACCCACCGCGACTATGCGCCGCACTGCCTCATCAATGGTGCAGGCCGCCATGTGGTAGGTGTCGATCTGGGAATAGGTTGGCAGCAGGGCCTGGGCCGCGGCCAGACCCTCGAGCGATTCCAGTACGGGCCGGATGACAACCGCATCGCTTATTACATCATAATCCTTTCCGACAAGGGGCTTGATTACGCTTGTCCCTTGCACCTCATGGTCGTACTGCCGGATGATCCACTCCTTGGAAGAAATATTGGGTCGAGAAAGAATGTCCAGCAGTAAGCCGGATCGATCTTCTGGTTCACTCAGCACCGGTTCGAAAAGCCCTCGCATCTCCGGAGGGGTCCATTCGGCTTCAAAAGTCCACCGGGGAAACTGCGAGGTCAGAAGATCGATATCTACATAGGCACACGTCTGACCATCATAGGTGATATGGAGTTTGCCGGAGTCCGTATAGTGACCGATGACTGTTGATTCCACTGCGTGTTTTTCGGAAAGGGCCATGAATCGTTCTCCGTGCTCTGGCTTAATGGCAACCGTCATGCGCTCCTGGGATTCAGAGACCCAGATCTCCCACTGGTCCAGACCCTCATACTTTAGAGGGACTTTTTCCAGCTCAACCACACACCCGTTGCTGAAGCAGGCTGATTCCCCGATAGATGAGGAGAGTCCGCCGCCGCCATTGTCCGTGATAAAGGCAATGAGCCCCTGATCACGCGCCTCCAGGAGAAAATCGTGCATCTTCTTTTGTGTGTAAGGATCTCCAATCTGGACATGACCTGCAGGGGTTTCGGCAGAGAAGCTCTCGGATGCCGCGGTCACGCCGTGGATACCGTCCTTTCCCACACGGCCCCCACACATGATGATCAGGTCACCAGGGGAGGTCGTCTTCTCCTCAGCAGGCTCTCCTTTGATCTGCGATGGCATCAGGCCGATGGCAGTGACAAAGACCAGGCACTTGCCCAGGTATCCCTCGTGAAACCAGACCTGTCCGTAGGGCGTGGGAATGCCGCTCTTGTTCCCTCCGTCGCGCACCCCTTCGATGACGCCATCCAAGAGACGTTTGGGATGAAGATGGGGTTTGAGCTCCCCCTGATAGTCCCGGGGCCCCACACAGTATCCGTACATCCCCATGATCAGCTTTGAGCCCTTGCCCGTTCCCATGGGGTCGCGGTAGACCCCGACGATCCCGGTGATGGCACCGCCGTAGGCCTCCATATTGGACGGGGAGTTGTGGGTTTCGCCGGTGATCACATAGTGGTAGTCATCATTAAAGCGGCCAATGCCCGCATTGTCCCAGAGGACCGAGATCACCCAGGGCTTTTGCTTTTGAATGGCCAGGGTAGGGGCTTCGATACAGGTTGCAAAGAGGTTGTCCACAACCTCGCTTTTGCCAGCGGCAAGGTCGCGGTAGTGGAACAGGCCCTTAAAGGTGTTGTGGTTGCAATGATCGCTTCTGGCCTGGGAGATGTATTCCAGTTCAACATCGGTGGGGACTGAAAGACCGAAGGCCCGGCGCTCTGCCAGCACATTGTCTCTGAGAAAATAGGCCCGAATCGTAGAGACGTCATTTGGGTTCAGGGCCAGGCCGCGCTCCTTGCTGACGCGCATGAGGGCTTCGTCGCTATGGATAGGGATCACAGTGACGGTCGGTTTATGATCCAGGCGCACCTTCGGGATGATGATCCCGATACCAGTCTCCGGGTCCCAGTCCTTTTTGGAAAAAACCTTATACTCCTGGATAATGTCATTGGCGAGAAGCTCCCGGGCGATGCGGTCTGCGTCGTCAAAGGAGAGGTTGCCTCCCTTCAGGCAATACCTTTTTGAGGTATAGATCGCCTCGTGCGGTTTCAAACGGATGTGAAGAAGGTCCTCCACCGCTTCTGCGGCTGTGCTTCCGGGATTATCCCGCACCCCGGGCCGGTAGCCCACCCACAGAACCGAGTCGAAATCAACGGCCAGAGGTTTGTAAGAGGAAATCTGGGTGACGGGATTGGTAAATATCTCCGTTCGGATGACTTCAAGCTGATCCGCGCTGAAGTCAACATCGATGGTAAGAATGGAGATTGTGCGAACCGACTCAAGATCCAATCCAAAATAGTCGTTCGCCTTCCTGCAAATGGCAGCCCCTTCGGCATCAAAAAGATCGGGTTTGAGGGTGGTTTCCAGACGGGCAGGCATAAGTGGATTGTATAGGGATTTCCTTTTCTCAAGCGGCGAAGCCGCGTTACATAAAATCGCGCAACGATTTTATAACTAAAAGGACCAGTTCACTACAGATGCCCCCCAGGTTAAGCCTGCTCCGAAGGTTACCAACAGCACATAGTCGCCTGCCTTTAGTAGGCCTTCCCTGTTGGCTTCGTCAAGGCCAATAGGGATAGTGGCTGATGAAGTGTTTCCGTACTTTTGGATGTTGGTGTAGACCCTGTCCATCGGTATAGACAGCCTTTCTGCTACGGCCTTGATGATCCTGAGGTTGGCCTGATGGGGGATCATTAGTTTTACGTCCGCGCTTGAAAGGCTATGATGTTTAAGGGCCGCCTCGGCAATGTCGGTCAGACAGGAGACTGCCTTTTTGAAAAGCCGGCTTCCTTCCATCTTCAGATGAAACGGCTTTCCTTCGACAGTATCCAAGATTTCAGGGATCTTGGAACCTCCGTCCGAAGAATAGAGGAGGTTCCAGAAATTTCCGTCAGACCCCAGGTGGATTGACAGAATGCCATCACGGTCTGCTGTGGGGGTTACCACCACTGCGCCAGCCCCATCGCCTAACAACACGCAGGTGGATCGGTCCTCCCAGTTCGTGACGGAGGAAAGACGTTCGACACCAATGACCAGGGCGTTCTTACAGCTCCCCGTTGCAATGGCGTTACATGCAACAGACAGGGAATAAAGAAAACCTGAGCATCCGGCAGAGACGTCAAACGCGACTGCCTTGCTGGCCTTGAGCGCCTTCTGCACAAAGCAGGCCACCGAAGGAAACTGACGATCCGGTGTCACCGTGCCGACTACGATCATATCCAGGGTCTCGGCCGAAATGCCCGCCATCTTTAGGGCCCTCAAAGATGCTCTTGTGGCCATATCCGAGGTGTTTTCGCTTTGGCCGTCTGAAGATATGCGGCGTTCTTTGATCCCGGTCCGCCGCGTGATCCATTCATCGGTCGTATCTACTATGGTTTCAAGCTCCTTGTTCGTCAGGATCCTCTTAGGGGTTGTAGAACCCGTTCCGACGATGCGTCCCTTTATCATCACTGGTTATTTGGCTACTCCTTTGATTGAAAGATTTTAGAAAAGCAAAATAACACATAAAATAACCCCAGTCATCTTTTTTTTGTAACCGTTCAGGGGTGACGTGTTTCTTGGAACGGCTTGGCGGAAACCCTTCAAAACTCAACGCCCACCCGGGCGGCCTCCCCTTGGTCGAAATAGTGTTTGGTGCATTCCATCGTGGTCACCAGATGAGCCTTTTCCATAAACGATGCTGGTGCGTTGCGCCCTGTGA
>DAOVOU010000079.1 GCA_030629475.1 Desulfobacterales bacterium
ATTTGTTTTGAACTTCGAACATTTGGATTTTGATATTGTTTGCGGCTCACGCCTTGAGAACATCACGGATTTGCGGCTCACGCCTTGAAAACAGTACGGATTTCGATATTCGTATTTTCACAACGGTTGATGGGTTTCCTCAACACGTTAGATTGCCAAAATCCAACGTAGAACTTGCGAAACACTGCACTAATAGGTCTACCCTTTCCCTGTTGGCAAAACTATTCTAAAGGTTGTTCCTTTTGTCTCGTCACTTTCACAGGTCATGGTCCCGTCTAATTCCCTGATAATGCTATATGCAATGGACAAACCCAATCCGGCGTGTCCCTCCCCCTTTGAGCTAACGAACGGTTCAAACAGCCTCGACTTTATGCTATCAGGAATTCCAGGTCCGTCATCGCTGATGGTGATCTCCACATATTCCTGGTCTCCCTCTGCGTCTCTCTCCAATTTGCTCTTTAGGCCATTGGGGACACGTCGAGTATTGATATAAAGATTTCCTCCCTCGGGCATAGCCTCAACCGCATTCTTAATAAGGTTGATAAGGACCTGCTTTAGACTGTTTTTGTCCGTCATAACGGACGGCAGGGAAGGCTCCAGGTTAAGGTGGCCCTTGATCCCTGACCGTGACAGGAGAGATTCATGAGTAATCTTAATGAGGTCCGATATCAGGGCATTTATATCAACATGTTCCTTTTGTCGTATTCCGGGTTCGGAAAAATCGGATAACTCATGAATAATGAGGGCAACACGATCGATTTCTTCGTTGATTATCCTTATCTCTTCTTGGACAGGGCTATCTTTGTCCAGCTTTAGCCCCAGAATCTTGAGATAATTCTTTATGATACCTAAAGGATTGTTCACTTCGTGGGCCACTTTTTTCGCTACGGCTGATGAAGCTGCCAGGCGCTCAGACTGAATTAACCTTGCTTGAGTTTCTCTCACATGCTCAGAATCCACGGCTAAA
Source organism: Desulfobacterales bacterium (assembly GCA_030629475.1). Taxonomy (GTDB): domain Bacteria; phylum Desulfobacterota; class Desulfobacteria; order Desulfobacterales. The sequence goes on from DAOVOU010000079.1 coordinate 968, forward strand.
GCTGCCTGATTGGTAAACATGGTCAAGAGCTTTATCTCCTCAGACAACCTGGAAACTTGCCCCTCGTCTATACCAACGACTATCACACCGACAAACCGCTTGTGGGCCACCATGGGAAGGCACAGTATACCCTCTTTTCCGATTAAGCGAATAATCTGGTTGTCGATAATGCTAAGATCGGCTTTTGTAAGATGGCCAAGAGAATCCAGAGGTGTTCCCCGGGAAAGAGACTTAGCCAGAAGAGATTTTCCCCTTTGGACCGGAATGACTAATTCCTTGACCAGGACATCTTGACCGGAATCCATACCACCTTTGCCAACCAGGATATCTCTTTCCTGGTCATACAGGAAAAAGAGTACACTATGAACATCAAATAAGACCTGAAGACCTTGCTTGACCACCTTCAGTACGGACTCTTCACCACGGGCTTCTAACAAGTTTTGAAGCGTACCTTGAAGCAGAGAAATGTCTCTGACCGCACGGACGAGATCTTTTCGCTTTTCAGCATCTTTTTCGGAAACCAATCTCTCAGACGGACCGGGAGGCTCAACCTCTATCTCCAGTGATTCTGCTACCTGCTTCATCTCTTCCTCGGCCAGCGATATCAGCTCCTCCACTTCAGACCGGGCAAATCCAAATACCTCTTCTGGTGCCTTAAACCTGGTGCCAGTGTCTTCAATACTCTCTGAGCACAGGGCATTGGCTACGAATACAATTTTTACCAGAGGAGATGCATCCAAAATTTTATGTATCGGTTCATGGTGATAAAGTACCGCGTCCGCCATAAACGATTGCAGGTGCCACCGATTGATCATCCATGCCCCCACCTCACAGTGTGTGGCCCCCAACCGCATTTCACCTGCCAGAAGCAAATCCGGCTTGTTCCTGTGTGACCGCAGGACCTCGGCGTATTCCTTTGGAAAATTTACCCACAAAACCAACTTTCCAATATCATGAAGAAGCCCCGACAAAAACGCCTCGTCAGGAGCAGTATATGAGGTCTTTCTGGCAATCAGCCTGGCCAGGGTGGCACACATCAGGGAGTGCCACCAGAACTGCTTCAATCTAAAGACAGGACTGTCCTTGACCCGGCCAAAAGCCTGGTATACTGAAGCGCTAATAGCAATATTCTTAATGGTATTAGTGCCCAAGAGTACCAGCGCCTGGTCAATGCTGGCTACCCTATTCGCCACGCCGTAATAGGCGGAATTGACCAGCCTCATAAGTCTTGCGCTTAAGGAGGCATCTTTATCGATAATTTGAGATATCTCCTTAATCGTGTCTGGTTCCCCGTCGCAAGCCTCCATCAACTTCACAAGAATATGGGGAAGGGCGGGCAGGTTTCTGGAAGTCTTTATTCTATTAAAGAATTCGTGGGCAGGGGTTTTCATAGTTTTAAAACAATAAACAAATTCTGGCTTATTGTCAAGTTTTAACAACTTGTTGCATAGATCGGCTTCGTCCTTTTGTTCTGGCAAGGAAAATGCTATCATTAAATTTAGCAAATCAAACACAGATCCGCTGTAGGCGGACCTGACCACTGACCACTGATCACTGGCCACCAACTACTGGGTACCAACAATCACGACCATGCCCAAGAATCAAAAAGCTGGACTTAGTTCGCTTCGCTCACAATTGGAATGATGGAATGTTGGAATGCTGGAGTATTGGGTTAAGAGGAATGAAAACAATTAAGAAATGATTCTTTTCGGCTTCTTATCCACAACATTCCATTGTTCCACTATTCCATCATTCCATACAAATGGCACAGAAAATGGCCGGTGAAAAATAAATGATTCCAAGGAGTTGTAGAATTTCCGAGACGTTTATGGCCATTTCAAGTAAGACGCTCTTTGACGCTGCACTGGCAGCGACAACCGGCGTGCTGCTAACTGCCTCGTTTCCGCGAATCGGTTGGGAATTCCTCGCCTGGGTAGCCTTTATTCCACTTCTCTATTGCATAAAGGATACCACTCCTCTGGCAAGTTTTAAGCTCGGATTCCTCGCCGGACTGGTCCATTATACCACGCTTCTTTACTGGATTGCGGGCGTCATACACCATTATGGTCAACTGCCGAGCGCCCTGTGTGCTGTCATACTCATGCTACTTGTGCTCTACCTCAGCCTATATCCGGGACTCTTTGCAATGGTTATCGGCAAACTCCGGGCAAGATCCCTCCCGTATTATTTGACAGCGCCCTTTTTTTGGACTGCCCTGGAATATGTCAAGTCATTTTTCCTGTCTGGCTTTCCATGGGAAAACTTTGGTCACTCGCAATATAACCGGTTGCAACTGATTCAGATTTCAGATATATTAGGTGTATATGGCTTGTCAGCCCTCATAATGGCCGTCAATGCCGTGCTCTTTGAAACCTGGGGTAGCATTTCAAGAAACAGGGCCTTTGCCTGGAAGCCCATCCTGAGCGTTGCCCTGGTGATAGCTGGTTTTTTGACCTACGGCACCTGGCGCATAGGAAAGATCGACAGGGCTGCTGAGGCCGCGCCCAAACGTGTTATTGCCTTGGTGCAGGGAAATATTGACCAGTTTAAAAAGTGGCTGCCTTCTTTTCAACATGAGACCCTCCAACGCTATGGCACCTTGTCTGCTGCTGCTTTGAAGGCCGGTCCTGACCTTATAATATGGCCGGAGACAGCGCTTCCGTTTTACTTTCTATACGACCAGAACCTCACAAGAGAGACGCTGGAGATAGTTCGCACCTGCAGAGTCCATTTTGTTCTTGGAAGCCCTTCTTTTCGTAAGATCGGCGAAAAGATCCACTACTATAACAGCGCTTACCTGGTTGATCCCTGTGGCAAAGTTGTGGGTAAATATGATAAGGTACATTTAGTGCCCTATGGTGAATATGTTCCTCTCAAGCGCTATTTTCCTTTCCTGGGAAAGATGGTGGAGGCTGTGGGGGATTTTGACTCCGGCAGCATGGGCCAGGTCCTGTTGTGGGGGCGTGAAAAGATTGGGATCTTGATCTGTTTCGAGGCGATCTTTCCGGAATTGGCCCGTTCAATGGTCCAAAACGGCGCTCAACTGTTGATCAACATCACAAACGATGCCTGGTTTGGGAGGTCAAGCGCGCCTTACCAGCATCTTTCTATGGTGGTATTTAGGGCAGTTGAAAACCACCTGGCCGTGGCCAGAGCGGCCAATACCGGTATTAGCGCCTTTGTCGATCCTGTAGGCAGGCTCCTGGATGAAACGCCCCTGTTTGAAGAGGCGATTCGAACCCGTTCACTCCCGATGATGAACTACAAGAGCTTCTATGCTCGCCACGGCGATGTTTTTGCCATAGGATGTGTTTTTATTACTGTGATTTTGTGTGTGATCTCTGTTCAGAGTAAACGATAGATTCTAAGTTGATGGTACAGGAATCTTTTTCTACCGACATTCGTGAAAGGGATGTGGTTGCGCAGCTCGTTACGTGGATCGTTGATCGGATTTCGACTCTGGGATTTTCCGGGTTAAGTTCTGACCACTGACCACTGACCACTGACCACTGACAAAGGAGGTACTACCATGTCATTTGAATTAAAAAGCAAAATCCAATCTCTTCGCGATAGACTGGAACAATTCAGGGGTTATCTTTGACTTAGATGGAAAACAGAAACGGCTCAACGAAATCGAAGGAATCATATCTAAGAACGGCTTTTGGGATGCTCCTGAGAAAACCAAAGAGATCCTGAGAGAAAGAACGACTCTTTCCGATACAATCAATTCCTGGCAAAAGCTCCACCATGAGCTGGAAGACGCTGAGGTGCTTTTAGGCCTTGCCATAGAAGAGGATGATGAGGCCACCATCCAAGAGGTCGCTGAAACACTTCAGAGGCTGCAAGATGCCATTCATCAAATGGCTCTGACACGGGTGCTAAGTGGCAAAGACGATGCCAGGAATGCGATTCTCTCAATTAATGCTGGCGCAGGGGGAACTGAAGCCCAAGACTGGGTCGAGATGCTCTTTCGTATGTACCTGCGTTGGGCTGAACGAAAGAATTACAAGACCTCCGTTGTCGATTTCCAGCCCGGTGAAGAAGCTGGCATCAAGAGCGTCATTTTTATTGCCAGTGGTCCTTATGCTTACGGTTATTTGAAGGGCGAGACCGGTATCCATCGCCTTGTGCGGATGTCCCCATTCGATGCCAGTAATCGTAGACACACCTCCTTTGCCTCGGTCTCTGTGTCTCCGGAAGTCAACGAGGAGGTTGTCATAAAGATTGACGAAAAAGATCTGCGGATCGACGTCTTCCGTTCCGGCGGTGCAGGCGGTCAGCACGTCAACAAAACCAGCTCTGCTATCCGCCTGACCCATTTGCCAACAGGGATCGTGGTACAGTGTCAGCAGGAGTCTTCACAGTACCGAAACAAGGCAATTGCTATGAAGGTCTTGAAGTCACGACTGTATGAACACGAACAAAGGAAAAGGGCCGATGAAAAGCAAGCGCTCTATGAAAAGAAGGAAGACATCGCCTGGGGAAGTCAGATCAGGTCCTATACCCTGCAGCCCTATCAGATGGTCAAAGACCATCGAATCGATCTTGGGATAGGAAATGTCAACGATGTTCTGGATGGAAACCTGGATCCCTTTATAGAGGGGGTGCTTCTGGCAAGAACTTAGAATTGGAGTATTGGAGTGATGGAGTATTGGAGTAATGGGTAAAGACATAGGATTTCTTCCGCTGTTACTAACCAATACTCCAATACTCCAGTACTCCAGTACTCCAAGCTTTCTAAGGGGGGCGTTATGGCTAAGATACTGTTCGTCGATGACGAAGAAAGCATCAGGACCCTTTGCTCGGAAGAGCTGAAAGAAGAGGGTTACGAAGTCATCACAACCGGCAAATGTAAGGACGTGTTGGAACTGATCATCTCTGCGCGGCCCGCTGCTGTGAGCCAGGCTTGCCATGGCGCTCAAGGGAGAGAATCACTCATGAAAGCAATTTACATATGACGTACTTGCCAAGCACCCTGAAAGGTTAAACCCCTGGCGAAGCTCGCCAATAATTTCCGCCCGGCAGCGCGACCATCTTAACGGGGAGTTCCGTGGATACCATATATCTTATCTCTTGATTGCAGGCAGAGGCAAGAATAGGCTAAAGGCATGGCAAGAGCCCTTTGCAAAACATCCCCTCTTGCCTCCGCGTATCAAACTCATCCGCCCGAGATGGACTCGAAATACTCAAAGTATTCCTGCCTGCCCTGTAAAATGCGAAGCATATTTCTCCTGGGTGGTTAAAATCTTCGCTTTCCTCTCAGGGGCGTAGGCCCTCCGGGCCGGAAGCTTGACCTTGAACAAGATTGAATGTTTTGCAAAAGTTAGGGCCAAAACACAAGGCCAGTCAAAGATAAGTACGGTGTCCCTGAAACTCCTTGGGCTCGGTCGTGCCGAGAACTCGCCATATCATGGCCATGACTGTATGCTCGACTCTTTGCGTCAAACTCAAGCGTCAGAACCGGGCTGCAGGTGCCTCCGTGGAGTTTTGGGCCAAAGCGCTTCGATGGCCCAGTCCATTACCTGCGGCAGGCCCCCGTAATGTCCCATAGCCCACGACCACCATATCTAGTGATGCCTTTTTCCTTGACACACTTTTTTTTCTTCCTATATTCCCCCAGCAAAAAGCGAGTTCTGGATTTATCAGCTCGGGTCCTTTCCCAGCGCAAAAAACTCAAGAAGTGTACAAGCGATGCCGATAACAAATTAACATGATCCTTTGTCTATTTGTAGTGGACCTTAGTTATTATAAAAGACATGTTCGGCAATTGAGATGCGCGTGGGGAGGTTAGAGAAAGATGAAAAAGATATCTACAGCTTTGATATTCACTTTCTGCATTAGTTTCATTTTAGTTAATCAGAGTTTTGCTAATGGAGTTTTGCGAGACAGCATGGGACCTGTCTCCGGCGGTCGAGGAGGAACGAATATCGCCCATATCGACAACGGTATTTTAATTCATGACAACCCGTCTGCGTTGACTGAGCTGAACGGGAAAAGGGTAGAAGCGGATTTTGATTTCTTAGCTTTATCCATGAATTATCGAGACCCACAGAATGATGAGGACGGCGAAGATATTCTTTGTTTCATGCCGTCCTTGTCTTATGCTCAAGAATTGGCTCAGGGTCGTTTCGGTGTTGGGTTCGGAGTTTATCATCCTGCCGGCTTTTCAACAGACTACGATTTGGTCCACCCTATTTATGGAGAACAGAAATATGCTTCCGACGCCTGCCTTACGAAAATTCTGTTTGGTTTCGGGTGGAAAATCACAGATGGGATGTCCTTAGGGATTGCGGCCGGACCTGCTTACAGCAAAGTGAAATTGGAGGAGCCTTACACCTTTCAGACCGGTCCTCTTCAGGGGGCTACTGCCCTGATTGACGTGGAAGGTGATGCGTGGGCCTTAGCATGGAACATAGGAGCACAGTGGCGGATATCGTCGGACACGACTCTAGGTGTAGCTTATCATTACCAGGATAAGTTTGAGATGCGTGGAAACTGCGACTTAGATGTTACGGGAAGCCCATTGGCAGCGTTAGTGCCGGATCCCACGGCTCATTACAGCAAAGCAGAATTTGATTTTACATGGCCCCAGAGCCTGGGCGTAGGGATGACCCATCGACTCAAAGACGGCCACAGAATTTCAGCGGATGTGAAATGGATTGATTGGTCTTCAGCTTTTGATGAGTTGACGTTCAAACTCTCCAGTGGGGACAATGCCGGATATGATGGCTTGGCTCAAACCTCCTCACCAAAGGACACTGTCCCCCTTGATTGGAAAGATAGTTATAGCTTCCGTTTGGGATACGAATATCTTTTGACCATGGCAGACACCTTGCACACCTTGCGCTTCGGCTATCTCTACAACCGGAATCCTGTACCGGATTCTACCCTTGTGCCTGTGATTCCCGGAATTCTCGAACACGTGGTATCCGTTGGATATGGTCGTAATTGGAAGAACTGGACGTTCGATGTTGCCTATGCATATTCCTTTGGTTCCAGGCAATC
>DAOVOU010000083.1 GCA_030629475.1 Desulfobacterales bacterium
CAGACAGTTACCCAGTTCAAAATCTGATCATCATTCGAGCTCCCTTCAATCGTGTTGTTTCATAAGGCTAAAATGATACGCAAAAAGGAGGGGTCGGAGGATTGGCGTTTGCAATCTGCAAAACAAAGTGCTATTATTTCAATGAGTTGTAGAAATCAAGAGACGTTATATTGTTGGAGGAGATATGGCCATGAAGATGATTGGCGTAATCGGGGCAGGTAACTGCAACAACGAGATTTACGAACTGGCACGAGAGGTCGGAGTTGGCGTAGGCAAAATGGGCGCCATCCTGGTATGTGGCGGGCTGGGTGGTGTGATGGAAGGTGCTTGCCGCGGTGCTTGTGAAGCAGGAGGCCAGACCGTGGGTATCCTTCCTGGCCCTGACAGGGTCCACGCCAACATGTATGTCACCATTCCGATCGTGACTGACCTGGGCCATGCACGAAATATTTTGGTGGTACGAAGCTCTGACATCCTGGTAGCGATCTCCGGCGGATACGGCACCCTATCTGAGATCAGCATTGCCTTGAAACTGGGAAAACCAGTAATAGGCCTCCACACTTGGCCAAACATGGAGGGGATTCACTATGTCACAACGCCAGAAGACGCAATTGATGCCGTACCCTCTCTCTGCCTGAGGCGGAAAAGGGCAGATTGAAAATCCGCCGTCTTTTTGGCGAACTGAGGGGGAGCACAAGTATCTTCTCAAAAAGTTCGGGGATATGTTGCGTCCCCTCACCCCTGGCCCAGACCGGGATTGTAGGCTTACTAGATTAATTTAAGCATGTCGCGCCAGGGCGGGCTAAACCCTTTCCGGCAACACGGTTGCCTTGCTCCAAATCGAGGTTGTTATGGACCGGAGGAGAGGGTACACTGTGAGGAGGCAAACCTCCAGTTATTGACAAGTTACGATTTTTCCCTTGACACACAAGTCCATTTCTCCCTAACTTCGGCCCACCCAAAAAGCGAGTTGTTATCATTTATGGCTCGCTTTGGTATTGTTGTTGCAGGTGAGGCCAGAGGAAAACATCAATCAGTCATAAGCTATCCTAAGAAGATAGTTGATAACGAAAACAACTTTCTAAAAGAAGGAGGACACTAATGAAAAAGATTTACCTGGCTCTATCTTTGTTGTTAGCTGTACTGCTTTTACCGGTATCATCATTGGCTTTTGAGATTGGGGCAAGAGGCTACTACTGGTTTCCATCACTTGACGGTAACCTAAAAGTGGATGAGGCCGGTATAGAAGGCACAACCATTGATTTTGATAAGGACCTTGGAATCGATGATGAGAATTACCCATCCGTTGAGGCTTTTGTCGGGTTTGGCGACCATCATCTCTCTTTGACCTATACGGAAATCGACTATTCGGGCAGAAAGGAACTTTCAGAGAAAATCGTTTTTAAAGGAAAGGAATACAAGGCGGGTTACATAGTAGATTCCTCAATTGAATACACGATGATTGATTTTCACTATCAATACGATGTTTTGGATCTGGAAAATATACTGGCCGGTTTTTCTTTGGGCGCTGTTTTCCAGGTCAAGTATTTAGAAGGTGATGTTAGCCTGAAGACTACAAATACAAACATTGATGAAAAAGAAGATTTCACCCTCCCCATTCCCATGCTTGGTCTTAATCTACATGTAGGAATACTGGCTGATATCCTGGAGGCCAGAATAAGGGGGGCTGCCATCGGCTATTCGGGAAATACAATTTATGAGGTCATGGGTGATATATCGTGGACACCCTTCCCATTCATAGATATTCACGGAGGGTATAAAACATTTGTCATAGACATAGATGAGGATGATGTGGTCTTTGATTATGATATGTCCGGTCCCTATGTGGCGCTTACCGTGAGTTTTTAGCAGAAAATATACATGAACCTCTGTTCTCCTCAAACGCGGTTACTTTACCGTTTTTGTTCAAGGCCGTATCGATCCATTCTATCTCTTGGTCTGTTAGAACTGCATTATAGTATATTAAAATCCGTGTTGATCTGTGTTCATCCGTGTCCAAATTCTTTTTCTGAAAGGCTATATCTCATTACTTACTTTCAATAATCAGTGTTACCGGCCCATCATTCACCAGCGACACGGCCATCATGGCCTGGAACTGACCTGTGGCTGCAGGGATCCCTTTAAGCCTGAACTGGCCCACAAAGTACTCGTAAAGTTTCTCAGCCCTTTCCGGGGGGGCTGCTCCTACGAACGATGGCCGCCGACCCTTACGGCAATCGCCCAGGAGAGTAAACTGCGAAACGACCATGATCTCGCCACCTGTATCAACGAGGGAGCGGTTCATCTTGCCGGCATCATCTTCAAAGATTCTCAGGTGTGCGATCTTGTCTGCCAGATAATCCGCGTCTTTCTCCTCATCAGACACCGAAACCCCTAATAGTACAAGGAGCCCCGGTCCGATCTGCCCCACGGTTTGATCGTTCACACGAACCTCGCACGCTGTCACTCGCTGAACAACTGCTCGCACCTGAAATCCCTTTACGGCACATAGCCGAGCTATCCGACAAATGTACTGTCCTCTACCATTTATGCCCAGGTCCTGCAATAGGCAATGTCAGTGGTCCCTTATCAGTAGTCAACGGGAAAACCGACATGGAATGTGGATGCCACAGAAAACAGAGGAAAATGGATCGGCTTTCCGCCTGCTTCTTTTGAGAGCAGCGCGCAAAGATTCACGTTCCAGGGCAATTTGTCTGGCGAGGTAGATTTTCGGGTAATAGGCGTAATTCTTGCATGCCATCAATACACTAATGATGGAATATTGGGGATAAAAAACGGGGCGAACCGGAACTAAGTTCGCCACATTATCCCAAATTTCGCAAGTATTATCGAGATGGAATAGGTGTTACCGGGTTCGCAGAATACCGATAATGTACTGTCATTACAGCAAGTCCTAAAATTTTCGACGCATCGAAGCTATGTTTTTTCAAGATTAACAATAAAGAAACCGATAGGACATATAAATATCTATAGCGCATTCTGGATTTACGTAGTGGCAACCAATTTCTGCCATGGACGTGAAAAACATGAAAGCTTGAGGACCGCTCCGTCTCGCCCGCCTGCCATCGCCCACTTGTCATCGAGCCCAAATGGCGGGCAGGCCTGAGCCCTCTCGGCATTTGCCTGACCTGCCCGACAGGTCGAAGAATGATAAACAGGAATTTAAAATAAAAATAATCTTGTTCATCCTGTCTATCCTGTCTAATTTTTTTGTCCTGTACTTAGCCTGACCGCTTGAAAAGAAGCACTGGTGTCCACCATTCCAAATATTCCGGTATTCCCTCGGGGGGCAGTCCCTCCGGCTCGGAGAGCCTGCGCCCTGGAGGGAGCGAAGCGGAGCTGGTGTCCATGCAGAATCTGTGTAGGGAATTTGGCCTGGAGGTGGCATTGACGAACCACAAGGCGAGGGGGTTCAGAAGAGATGAAATTTCTTGAAAAAGAAAGGATAAAGAAAGATGGAAACAGAGAAGCAGTCTTGTGATTTGTGCTATTGGACCGGGAAACCAGCCTGGAAAACCATATCACCTGGTGAAGAAAGTTTCAATATTTGCGTCGATTGTTACGTGAAAATAATTGAAGAGATTCTTGAAAAGTTGGTTGGAGATGAACATGAAAGAGGGAGCCTGATCATTCAAGAATTCAAAAAAACCAAAGAACTGAACAGACGATTAGAGTGGGACTTTGACAGGCCACCGCTAATTGATAGCGGATCGCTATCTTATGAGGACTATTTTCCGGAAGATTATCAAGGGCTCATCGAATTCAAGCGTCGGGCCTGATGAAGCAAACTGGTGTCCGTCCAGAAATGGTAGATTTTGTCCCGAGACAAGGCCGCACAAAGGTTTCTACCGCAGGCGTAGCAGCGCTACGTTGAGGATAGAAACCTGCGGAGAACGCGGTATCGGGGCAAAAGATGCCGTTTCTGGAATTTGTAGGATATTAAAGTATACTCACCCTATCCGTAAACAAACAGGCTGCATCAACTCATTGCAACAAAAAAATGGCTGAACCCGCACAAAAAAAACGTCCGATACCTCTCAGACCCGTCTCTTCAAATAAATCAAGCCATGTAACCACAATCAGGGATCAATCCGGTGCTGGCAAGATGAAGATTGGCCAGCTTCTGTGTAAAGAAGGCCATATCACGAGCAGCCAACTCAATGAGGCACTCAAGTACCAGCAAACGCATCAGGGCAGACTCGGCAGCATACTCCTAAAACTCGGATACATCGAAGAGAAAACCATTTTAAATATCCTGAGCCGTGTACACAACTATCCAAGTGTAACAATATCAGAGATTGATCCGGATCCCGAGGGGCTTAAGATTCTGCCTTATGATGTGGCCAAAGAATATATGGCCTTCCCTTTAAAAATCAAAGAGGAAAGCCTTGAAGTATCCATGGCAGAGCCAACGGATACTGCCGCAGTTGAAGAGTTGCAGAACAAAATTCAAAAGAGCTTGATGATCTGCGTCTCCACTGAAAAGGATATCATCGAGGCTTACAAGAAATACTATGAGATAAGTGATGAAGAGTACAACGGCTTCTTTGGTGAAAAAGCAGAAGAGGAAGAAGAGGCTGGGCCTGTTGTTCAGGTCGAAGACTTTGGTTCCCTGGTTTCCGAGGCCGCAGAGGAAATAGAACTGGAGAGTCATGGGGAGGACGACGAAATCGACCAGTTCTCGGCAGGTGATGCTCCAATTATCAAACTGGTGAACGGCATTCTCACTAAAGCCATCAATGACGGAGTCAGTGACGTTCATATCGAGCCTTATGAAAAGGTGTTGCAGGTAAGATATAGATTGGATGGTTCCCTCTATAAATCCATGAACTTGCCACTCACTATAAAAAACGCCCTGATTTCCAGGATAAAGATCCTGGCCTCACTTAATATTGCTGAACGTCGTGTGCCCCAGGATGGCAGGATCAAGATGCGCCTTGGAAAAACAAAGGCAGTTGACTTCCGCGTCTCCACATTACCCACTCTTTTTGGTGAGAGCGTTGTCATGCGTATCCTTGATAAGAGCGCACTCAACATAGACCTTACCAAAATGGGGTTTGAACCAGAGACCTTTGAAACCCTTAAACGTTGCATTTCCAGGCCCTACGGCCTGCTCCTTGTAACCGGCCCGACCGGTAGCGGTAAGACAACTACACTGTACTCGGTTCTCAGCGTACTGAACAGAGAAGATACTAAAATACTTACAGCAGAAGATCCTGTAGAATTCAATTTTAAGGGAATCAATCAGGTGCAAGTGAAGAACGAGGTCGGCATGACCTTTGCCGCTGCTCTAAGGGCATTCTTGCGGCAGGACCCTGACATTATTATGGTTGGCGAGATCCGGGATATGGAGACGGCCGAGATTGCCATGAAGGCGGCCATGACAGGACACCTCGTTTTCAGCACCCTCCACACCAACGACTGCCCTTCCACTATCGGCCGCCTTGTAGACATTGGGATACCACCTTACATGTTGGCTTCTTCAGTAACCATGGTTCTTTCTCAACGCCTGGTCAGAAGACTCTGTCCGAAGTGCAAAGTTGTGGTCAAAAACATTGACCCAAAGGAATTAGAAAACATGGGATTCTCCAAAGATGAAATTCCGAATCATACTATATACGGTCCAAAGGGGTGTCCGGCATGCACCGGTACCGGCTATAAAGGAAGGGTCGGCCTATATGAGCTCATGGAGGTGACCGAGGATGTTGCGAAAGCTATAAATGCGGGTGCTCCGGAGGATCAACTGAGGAAGACAGCAATCAACGAAGGGATGGTTCCTTTGAGGGATGCAGGTCTTGAAAAAATTCGCCGAGGGGTGATATCCATCGAGGAAGTTCTAAAGCGAACAGCTATAACCAAAGAGGCCATGCCGGCCTATCTTGTTAACCCGGACATAGAGCGTTACGAAAGTGGTGATGTGATCATCCGGGAAGGCAATACGGATGCAGACTTTTTCAAGCTGGTCCAGGGGGCTCTATATGTTGTGAAAGACCGCAAAAAAATAGCCGAAATAACGGAGCCCGGTGAATACTTTGGGGAAATGGCTGCCATATCCGGCGAACCGCGAGCCGCATCCATCATTGCAAACGGAAGGTCAATCATAAAGCGATTCCCTGGGGATAAGCTCCCCGAACTCATTGAGAAATATCCGGAAGTTGCCAAGAATCTCTTTCAAATAATCGTCAGTCGTATAGATAAGTCTAATGAACTTACCATAAAATTGATCAACCAGCTAAAGGGGAAAAAGTGCACACAGCAGAGGCTTGATACTGAAAACAACTTCCATATTCGCAAAGATTAAGAAACCCGTGATGCTCCAAGCAAACTATGCACACAAACCTGCTTTTTGTCAAATCGTGGTAGACCATGTAACTTCTCAATAGGTTCGGGGAAGTCACCTGAAATCAAGCCCGCCGACAGGCAATTAAATTTGAAAACGTCTGAAACTCGCTTATAAGTGAGCCTAAAGAAAAAAGAGTATTGATGACGTTAAAACACGCGTCCTTAGACTTGAAATTCATATGTGCTAACGAAAGGATCAGAAAGCCGCCTCTTTTTTCTTAAGGCTCACTTTAGGTTATTGAGAAGATACTTAGGAGCTTTCGTCAAATCGGAAATGCGATCGGGTCGTTTCGTAGAGGTGCGTTGGCACGGCAATTGGCACGATATTTGAGTATTGACAAGAGAGTTGGAAGAAGAAGTCAGCTTACACTATCTGATAGCACACATCTGATTATATAGGAATTTCCTTTTTTCGAGCGGCGAAGCCGCGTTATATAAAACCGCGAAGCGCTTTTATCATTTGAGGGTCATGAAAACAATGAATTTATCGTCTAAAATCACGGTGTATGCACTGGTAGTGGCATTTTTCCTGGTTGGCTGTGCCTATCAGCGCCGGGTAACTCTTGCGCCTACGGGTTTACCCGAAGAGATCTTTGCCACCCCTCAACTAAACTATTACGGCACATCAAATGTGGGCCTCTTCAATTTCACAGAGCCGTCTTTTGCCCCAGGAATAGGGAAAGAAGCCGCACAGTTCTTATATCAAGAGTTGTTGAAAAACGGGGTGTTCCTGAACGTGACACCCGAGTTAGACGTTACAGATATCCGCGTTGAGAACTTGATCGACATAGCGCGGGCCAAAAAGTACGATCTGATCATCACGGGGGATTTGCTCTACTACCTTGAAGGTAGTCTTCATCAGTCATCGCGCGTTGACGAGCAGATTCGAGTCATTGATGTACCCACAAAGATTACCCTTTGGTATGCCAAAGCGGTGGATATCGGTTCACCCTGCCCCTATACCGACTATATCCTCGCAGAAGGTCGAGGCGTACGTGCACCCACGGCTATGACGCTGTTGAAGAGGAACGCAGAAAAGTTCTGCAGAATGCTCCTCAACTCACCCCCGCAAGAACTCTCGGCCGCAGCTCCAAGATTTTCAGAATTCAGCAAACACGAGGTAGGCTCGGCCCCACCAGTGGCTCCGGCCAAAGAGGGAGCCAAACCCAAACGTCTGGCTGCTGAGGAGGGGTCACGAGCACCGCAGAAGGCTTTGGAAGAGGAGCGTCTCCGGGAGGAGCGCTTGCGCGAGGATGCCGAAGCGCGCAGGGAGCGTGCTGAGCGGGAAAGATTTCTGAACAAGCACATCCACTTTGAGCTTGATAAATCGAGGATCCTTCCGGAGGCAAAAGAGATCCTCGGGCGTAAAGCTGAATGGCTCACGGCCCATCCCAAGGTCTCGGTGATTATCGCAGGCCATTGCGACGAACGAGGAACCCACGAAGGTAACATGGTCCTTGGGGGCCGGCGCGCCCGGAGTGCCAAGAGTTATCTGGTCTATCTTGGGATTGCGCCCGAACGGCTGACAACTGTGAGCTATGGATGGGAGATGCCCCTCGATCCAGGCCA
>DAOVOU010000260.1 GCA_030629475.1 Desulfobacterales bacterium
AATTGCGATTCGTCAGAAACCATGAAATCCAAGTTCGAAACGGTTGCCGCATCGACATCGCCAGTAACCAGGGCCTCAAATTTCAGGCGACCCACATTCGGCATGTCTTCCCGGAACAGACGTAACGTGTCTGCCAGTTCAACATGTTCACCGGACACACGGACATTCAAGCCTTGGCCATGGATAGGATTATCGATGGTTCCGGACACGGTCAGGCGAAGCCCTGCCACGCCCAACCTAAGATTCACCGGATACGGTTCGTCACCCTTTAGGATGTCAGCCAATGATCCGAACTGGCCGTCAATTTCAAATTCCCTGGCGTTCAAGGTCCCCTCGCCTTTCACATACAAGGGTCCCTCGTCGCCGACATCGTCTAAGCTGAGCTTTCCCAGCAGCAAGCGGACAGCTTCACTTTTGTCCTCATCTGATATGGTTAATTGCACATTGCTCAGGGAAACACTTTCAAGAACTGGAAGGAGAATGTCAGAAGGCTTTTCTTCTTCAGGCTTGAGAACACCTGCCCGAGCCTCTGCACGACGAACGATCGAAACTGTCGCATCATGGATCAGCAGATGTCTTATCAAGACAGCCCCGGATATTAGCGGCAGGAGTGCAACCTTGATTTCAAGGCGGCCTATATCCGCAGTTTGAGGGGCAGAGTTGGAGACATGACTAATCCGTATGTTTGATGCTGTAATGAATGGCTCCAATGACCATTTTACTGAAAAGGGACCTTCTACTGTCACATCCAATCCAGCAAAGTGTTTAGCTGCCCGAGTTACGATCCATCGGTAGTGGTCATCATTGAGGGTAGCGATGACAATGGTCAGCAGTGCCACACACAAAGCGATTGTGGCAACCAAGACTAGTAAAATTGCTCTTATCCTGCGCATGGCCCTACTGAGGACTTGAGGCGTTGTGCAATCTTTTGATTTCGTCAGCGATTTCACGACTCAGGGCAGCCAGGGCACGGCTCTTGGCTGCCACGAGCGCTTCGTAGTCCTCCGTGGCAACGGGCGCCCTTATTTTGGTTTTTTTCACCAGGAGTGTTTCCCCGGCTTCGCGCCCGGTCACTGTCCAGGTGACATCCAGTTGCACATACTCACCCAGCCGGCCTTCAAACTGTTCAACATCAAGACCAATCCGGTATGTCGGATCAAATCGATCTCCCCAGGGATATACGGCCACTCGATTCGTTCCCAGGAGAATAGAAATGTTGTCGGCCAGCACCCGCAAGAAGTCGGCATACAGGGAACTGCCCCAACGATGGAATTCAGACACCTCTATCCTGTTGGCACTTGTACGGGTGACGATCTGCGGCCTGTCCAGGAATTTTGGAATTTCCATGGGTCCGACACCGATGGCAATGTCCTGACCTACCGCTCCAGCATGAGGCTCCTGTTGCAATCCGATCAGCGACGACAGGGTATAGAATTCTACAGGAGGGCTGGTGCCCGCACACCCGGCTAGCAGGGTGGCAGTAACGGCCAATGTCCCCCAGATGTTCCGAAACCTTGGTCTATTTTTCATTGGCTTGTTCCTTTTCCTTTAATCAAAGCCTCAGGATGTCGCTCCAGATAATCCGCCAGGATACGAATAGCATGAGCGGCTTCGGCAAGCTCCTTGAGCGCACGTTTCAGTTCGTGATGCGATGGCGACTCTGAATCTAAAACGCTTTCTGCTGAAGCTAATGTCTTCTGCGCCTGTTCCAGTGTAGTGCTGACCGCCGGGGCAACATTCGAATCTAGATTTTGCACCAGCAGCTTTGTATGTTTAAGGGTATCACGCAAGTCATTTCCGATCTGCTCTATGGGTAACTTTTCGAGCTTGTTGAGGAGCTGATTAACTCTGGCAGTAATCTGTTGCAATGGCGCCGGAATGGTGGGCAACTCCCGATATCTCTCGCCGTATATAACTTGTGCAAAGGGAGCATCGGGATGAAAGTCCAGATCAACGAAAAGCTGACCGGTAAGCAAGCTCCCTGTTTTAAGCTGGGCCCTGAGTCCCTTCTTGACAAGCTTCTCCATCACCTTTCCTTCATCGATGTTTACTTCCCCCACCACCTCCCACCTTTCCGGTTCATTTTCAATCAGCACCAGAATCCGAGGGGAAAGTGTCTCCAGGTTGAACTCCGCCTTGATCTCAATAACCTGGCCGATCTTGATACCTCTAAATTCCACTGGTGCGCCGACAGCAAGGCCCCTCACCGATTCCTTGAAATGGAGCATAAAGTACTCCTTCTGCGCATACGTTTTCTCATAAATACTTTCGTGGCTTTCATACAATCTGAACACGTCACCCTCTTCAGCAGGTCCACCTGGTTCACTTGGTTTAAGATCGGTCGGAGCGTCAAAAGCAATTCCTCCCATCATGATCGTTACCAAAGATTCGGTGTCGATCCTGATGCCGCTAGCATCGACCTTCACGTCCAACCCACTTGCATGCCAGAAGAGGGTGTCTTTACGCACCCGCTCGTGATGGGGCGCATTGACAAACACCTTGACGGTCAGTGCCTGCCCGTCTTCATCCAGTTCGTAACGGACAACCTGCCCCGCCTGAATCTGCCGGTAATATATCGGAGAGCCGATGTCGAGCGAGCCGAGTCTAGTCGCCCTCAAAAGAAAATGGCGCCCCGGCATATCCGTGGTGACGACCGGGGGTATCTCCAGCCCCTTGAATTCTCGTGCCGGGGCGCCCTCTTTCCCCGGATCAATAGCAATATAAGCCCCCGAAAAGAGGGTTCCGAGTCCGGAGACTCCACCGGCGGTTATTTTGGGACGCACCACCCAGAACCGCGTGTACTCGGTCAAGTATCGCTCGCTTTCCTTGACAAGCTTGGCCGTTACAATAACATGGGAGAAATCCTCAGTGAATCCGATAGCTTCAACATTTCCTACTTCTACATCCTTGTACTTGATTTTGGTTTTTCCAACTTCAAGTCCTGCGGCGGACTTGAAGGTTATGTTGATTGTCGGGCCCCTCTCAGATATGGCTCTGTAGGCCAGCCATGCACCGATAAGCGCAGCAACCAGTGGTACCACCCAAACAATGGAGAATTGCCTCCCGGTACGGACAACCGCCTCGGGTGGCTCATCAAAGTCAGGTTTGCTTGAATTCTGTTCGATCATCATGTGAATCCTCTTGATCCCAGATTAACCTGGGGTCGAAGCTCATGGCGGCGAACATGGTGGTCACGACCACTGCTGCAAAGAAAACCGCAGCCGGGCCGGCTTCGATGGTCGCCAGGGCTCGAAGTTTTACCAGTGCCACCAGAATCGTTACCACAAAGATGTCCAGCATTGACCAGCGCCCCACCGCTTCGGTAATACGATAAAGGCGGGTACGGTCGTGTGGTCGCCAGTTTGATCTCCGCTGAACTGAAATCAACAAACAGGAGAGGATCAGAAGTTTTGCCAGGGGCACGAAGACGCTGGCGATAAAGATTACCAGTGCTATTGGCCACATGCCCGTTGCCATGAAATAGATGACGCCGCTCATGATAGTGTCTGATTGGGCCTTGCCTAAGGAGATGACCGTGGTGATGGGAAGCACGTTTGCGGGAATGTAAAAAATCAAGGCTGCCAGGACCAACGCCCACGTGCGCGCGATACTGTTGGGTTTGCGTTGATGCAAGGATGCACCGCAGCGGGGACAATGCGCTTCACGGCTGTCATTTGGCGATGGCGCCCGGCAGAGGAGATGGCAGCCGTGACAACTGACTAGCTTAGCATCACGAGCGGTAAGTGCAAGCTGTTTCATTTTCTCTGCTTCCATCGTTTCCAGATAAGGTGCGGATCCAGAGAAGCAGTTGATGCCGCCAAAACGAAAATGAGAACCAAAAAGGAGTAAAGGGCCATACCAGGAACAATCTCCCCCATCTTGGCCAGCTTGACAACGGACACCAGAATCCCCAGCATGAAGACTTCCATCATGCTCCACGGTTGCAGGCTCTGCACGAGGCGGAACACCCCTGGCAGGTTCCGTGGCAGCCGGTTGAACTTCAACGGCAGCAGCACGTAAAGCATCCCTACGAGGTGGACCAGTGGTGCCAGGATGCTCGTGAACAGTACCAGCAGCGCCAGGGCCTCCATCCCCTGAGCGTACAGCTCTTTTATCCCCGTGATCAGGGTGGTTTGCTGCACCAGCCCTCCACTCTTTAGAGCCAGGAAGGGGTGAGTGTTGGCCAC
>DAOVOU010000174.1 GCA_030629475.1 Desulfobacterales bacterium
AACTCAACAAACTCAACAAACTCAACAAACTCAACAAACTCAACAAACTCAACAAACCCCAACTGCAGGGAGAATCTCAAAATGGACCAGGCAAACGGTTTAAGGGAGATGGTCAGGAATAAGGCTTACGACATGAATGGAGTCAAAGGTATCAAAAGGGACTCCGTGGGATCGCCATCGACTCGCGTTGTCGCTGTTACGAGCGGCAAAGGGGGTGTAGGAAAGACCAATATCGTTGGAAACTTAGCCATTGCGTTCAGAAGACTCGGAAAGCGCGTGCTGATATTGGATGGCGATCTGGGACTGGCAAATATTGATATTATTTTCGGCCTTAACCCTGCCTATAACATCAAACATGTGATCAACGGTGAAAAGGACCTTTCAGAGGTTATTGTTGAGGGTCCTGAAGAAATTTGTATCATTCCTGCGGGTTCCGGGCTGCAGGAGTTGGTCCATTTGACGAATGGGCAGAAACTCAACCTGCTCAATGAGTTCGACAGATTAAATGAAGAATTTGATATCTTCCTGATCGACACCGGGGCAGGTATCTCTTCGAACGTCATCTATTTTAACATAGCTGCACAGGAACGAATTGTGGTGGCCACATGCGAGCCGAGTTCTATTACAGATGCCTATGCCTTGATGAAGGTCATGTTTACCCAACATGGTACCAGGAGTTTCGAGCTACTTGTCAACATGGTCGCTCACGCAGAGGAAGCGAGATCGGTTTTTGAAAACTTGAGCAACGCTATTGTGCGCTTTTTGAAGGATATATCCTTGGAATATGTCGGGTTCATACTCAAAGATGACAATTTCCAAAGGGCGGTAAGACAACAATGCACCGTGTTGCAGCGTTACCCTGACAGTGAATCAAGTAAGGGCTTTTGTGAGTTGGCTCGGCGTTTGTTAGCCAATTCGGCAAATACGTCCTGTGATGGGAATATCAAGTTTTTCTGGAGAAAACTCATGAACTGTCACTGAACACAACAAACCGTCTATGATGCACAAAATTCAAGTAAAAGAGAAATACGGCAAGACCAACCCGCCTGCCACCCGCCCCCGCCTGCCATCGCCTGGCAGCTCGTGTGTTGCATCGACCTTGTTTATTGTCAATGGCGGGCAGGTACACGGCAATGGCGGGCAGGTGACGGACGGGGATGGAGCGGAGCGTGACGCCTTGATTGTCAAGTATGCCCCTTTGGTAAAATATTTGGCAAACCGCATGGCCATACGCCTTCCCCCCAGTGTATCCGTAGATGATTTGATAAGCGCAGGAATCATAGGGTTGTTAGATGCCATTGAAAAGTTTGATCCCAGTAAGGAGGTTCAGTTCAAGACATATGCGGAATTCAGGATCAGGGGAGCGATTCTAGACGAACTCAGGAGTATGGACTGGGTTCCTCGTTCAATCAGGAAAAAAGTCCGTGAGATAGAAAACGCTATAATCACAGCCGAACGAAAACTGAACAGGCCGGCCGAGGATTTAGAGATAGCTGGAGAGATAGGTATTGATTTGGACACTTACTATGACATGCTTGATAAGGCCCGGGGTATCGATCTTTTGAGCTTTGACGAGTATCTGGACAGTCATACAGATAATTTCGAATCCAAGAAATCTTTCAAGAGCTTAATCGCAGGAGATTATGATCCTATTGACCACATTATGACCCGGGAACTCAAGGAGGTCATTGCCGATGGAATCAAGGTCCTGCCCAAGAAGGAGCAGATGGTGATTTCACTATACTACTACAAGGGGTTGACAT
The DNA here is from genome assembly GCA_030629475.1 of Desulfobacterales bacterium. Taxonomy (GTDB): domain Bacteria; phylum Desulfobacterota; class Desulfobacteria; order Desulfobacterales. The sequence continues at coordinate 1,764 of DAOVOU010000174.1, forward strand.
TAAAGGAGATTGGGAAAGTTGTGGGGCTTACTGAATCGAGAATCTCCCAGATTCATACCAAGGCCATTATAAGATTGCGCACAAGACTCAAATCGTATTCGGAGACGTAGGAACAAGGGGCATCGCCCCCTTTGGAGTATTGGAGCGATGAAGTGATGGAGTAATGGGTTAAATACGGGTTGCGCGTTACGCGTTACGTGTTGCGCGTTGAAAGTCAAAAAACCCTGACTCGTAACCCGGCACTCGCAACTCGCAACGTATTCTACATATTCCAGTACTCCAGTACTCCAGTACTCCAGTACTCCAATACTCCAATTGGGGCGAAGCCCCTAAGTTCTTAAATTTGAGACGGCAGCCCATGGCAGAAGACCTGATCAATGAGATTGATCCCGAAGAAACGCCAAGGATCGAAGGCCAAACCGAAGGTGGGTCCGAGCCTGAGACCAGCGAGGATGTGAAGACCGGGGTTGCCTCGGCATCTGGCGCTGACGTTGCCGGGGTGGTCAGCACCGGGCTCGAAGGCGAGGGTGTGAGCGAATCGAGTGAGCCGACTGGTACCGAGGGTGGGGCGGAAGACGTTGTGCCTTCAGGGGCAGAAGATACTGAAGCAGGAATTGACGATTCGCCGACCGATGCAGCCATTGAGGCAAGCCGCCAATCTGTAAAACGCTGGTGTCTGCGACTACACAAGAAGGTGATTGCAGGTCTTGTTCTTGCACGTCAGCACAAGAAGATTATTGGAGGTCTTGTTCTTGGGTTGTGTATGTCACTGCTTGTGGCTTATGGGCTGAAGCATTGGCAGATGGATCAAGGGGGAAAGCGCGAAAAGGTCTCTTCAACATGGATCTACCGGGCTCCTGTTATGAGGCATTGGAATGCCATTTTGGATCTTGCCGCTTTTGTTGTACTACTTCCTGAGGATGAGAATCGGGCTTATTTCTCGTTAAGTATTTCAGTCAAACTATCAAAGAGCAGTGTATGTAGGGAAATAAAGGAAAGAAAGACCTTTTTCAGAGGGGTCATCTACGGGGTTTTAAACAAGGCAGTTAAGGCTAGCAGCCCCCAGGTGATTTCAAAGGAACAGTTGAAGCAGGATATTATTAGTGCGCTTAATGGCTTGCTGGTCACCGGGACCATAGATGACATCTATTTTACCGACTTTCTAGTAGTTTGATCCCGAATTTCGCAAAGCTATTTGAAAATTGTTACCATTCCTGTCATTGCGAGCGATAGCGAAGCAATCCCTGGCCCAGACCTGGCCTGTCTGAACGCGGTAATGGAAACCCAAGAACGCAGAAGCAGCATAGGCCATAGCATATCCAAATCATGTCGCGCCAGGGCGGGCCGCCCCTACGCCTGATGCGTGGTAGGGGCGGGTTTATCCCGCCCGCCTACAGGGCAAAAACAGGGTTTTTCAGAATACGGGGTTTACGCCAGGAGAAGGAATGCCAAGCATGGCTGACATAAAGGTCGCACCCGGGCAAGCCGATGCGATCAAAGGGGTGCACAACGTCAAACATCACATCCCTAATCGAAAGACGTTTCCTGAAACCCGGGATCAAAAGGAGAAGGAAAAAAAGAAAGATACAGGAGCACAGAAATTTAGCGGTTCCAACAAAGGCCGAGTTCGGGATGATGGGACAACAGGTGGTCCAGGAAGTGAAGAACAACGCTCATATTCCGGGAAGAAGAGTGAGAAAGAAAAGGAAAAGGATTCACAGGTTCGCGGTAGTATGGTGGACGTGATCGTCTGATGTTTTCAGCAGCCATACAGTTTTGGGTGGTCGTGCAGGTTGTGGTTGACCTGCTTTTGATCATCCTTTTTATTATTTTTATGAGGCAGCTCAAGGCTAGCATGGCCAAGCAAGCATCGTGTGACGTAAAGCCGTTGCCTCAGGTGCTGGAGCCGTTACTGAAAGAGGCTGAAAAGGTGGCCGGGCAGTTCGAGACGCAGCTAATGGAGAAACAGCGCCTTGTCAGAAGATTGAACGAGCACCTCGACAACCGCATCATTAGTCTGAACCTGTTACTCAACCGGGCCGAAGTTTGCCTTGCTTCTCATGAGAAGGAATCGTGGGGAAAAAACGGACGCCACAGGCACGTTTACGACTTACAGGAGGAAATCATAGGTCTTGGAAAAAAGGGGCTCGCTCCACAGGAGATAGCAAATCGTATGGGAATTTCAAAAGGAGAGGTAACACTTGTGCTCGAATTGAAAAGAAAATTCCAGGAAATGGAGAAGAGTAATTAGTGCCCCGTCTTAAAAATTCCGCAGCTTAAAATGGCAATTTGAAATATCATACTAACTCATACATTTTTAATCTTGCTATGATCGACGGGGAAATCCGAAAATCGAATATCGAAACTCGAAACAAATTCAAATGATCGAAATACCAATGACTAAAACAGAAGACTGCAGGACTGGAACCGTTTTTGTTTTGAATTTTTGACATTTGGATTTCGATATTGTTTCGGATTTGCGGCTCACGCCTTGAAAACAGTACGGATTTCGATATTCGGATTTTTATAATCGAAAAGTTTATGAACACCTCTTAAAACTATGGCCAACGAGATAATCACCCCCTTGCTCTCACCCTCCAGGCTCATCCTCCAGGGCAAATCCAGGCAAGGCAAAATCCTACCATTTACTAAAGGTGAGGTTGTTCAGGGAAGGGTCATAAGACGGATTCCTCCCAATCATGTCTTACTTCTCTTTGGAGAGAAGCAGGTCACAGCTCGGACATCAGTGCCTCTGCGGGCAGGCCAGACCGCCTTTTTCGAAGTTGAAGAGGTTTCACCGCAGTGTGTCCTGAAACTGGTCGAAGCACGAATTGGTGATCTACATGGGGTGGAAGGACTGTTGGCAAGGAGCGCTTTGTGCGAATCTCCTTACGAGAGCTTAATCAAAATATTGGCTCCGCTCATGCGGTCTGGGGAAGAGTCGGCTGTGTCTAAGGTTCCGAACATGTTGGTGCGATGGTGGGGTTTGCTCAGCCGCATTTCATTTCCTCCCGAACAAGCAGTGCATGATGGGCAATTTCTTAAGTCGTTCATAGACGGATCCGGAATGATTTGGGAGCATAAACTCAGGACCTTCCTGCTTTCTGAGTTTCAATCCGCGAATAACCTAAATGCCCTCATAGGAAACGATTTGAAGGGCCTGGCCTTAAAGTCTTTGGCAGATGGTGTGGCAAATAAGTCTGTTTCTGCTGAAGCTATTAGTAGATTTATTGATAGCCTTGAACAGTTTCAATTGTTGAACGTGTCCAGATTGGAAGGGCAAGGGAAGCTTTTTTTTACAATTCCTGTGCAATTCCACGATCAGTTTGGTTTTGGAAAACTCTTGATCGACCTTGCCGAAAAGGGAGAGGATGAAAGCGCTGACAGAGAAGGGGACAGGGTCCTTCGGGTTTCCCTCCTGTTGCAGATGTCCTGCCTTGGGCCAGTCCGTGCAGATGTTTCAGTCTTCCAAAAAGCTATCAGGGTTGGTTTTTGGGTGTGCGAAGAGGAGATCCAATCTCTTTTTAATAATTACGCGGGCTTGCTGAAACGTCAACTTGAAAGA
>DAOVOU010000111.1 GCA_030629475.1 Desulfobacterales bacterium
GAGGCTTGGTGATGGCTTAGGTTGTTGGACATACACTCGTTCGAATATCCGTTACCAGGGTTCCTGATAACGGATTTTTTTTGCAATAGACTTCCAGAAAAAGATTTTGGCTGCGTTATTGGTCCCGACAAAGTCGGGATGACATACTACCAGTACGCCTTACTCGGATTTCTCCCTCCCGCCAGAGGCGGGACCAAAATCTTTGGACCTGTGCGGTTACTGCAAAAATCCCCCTAAATCCCCCTTTACAAAAGGGGGACTTTCAGTAATCCCCCCCTTTACTAAAGGGGGGTGAGGGGGGATTTTAGTCCTATATTGCGCCCCAAAATCTTTTTCTTAAAGACCATAGTTATCCAGCGCTCTGCGGGCCAGGCGAGTGATGTAAACAACCGCTGCGATTGTTATGATAAGGCCGATGCCATACATGGCCCATTCCGCCTGCGATCTTGAAGAGCTGCGCGAGCCAAGCGTTGCGAGGTCAGCAGCAAGAGAACCGATATAAACGTTGTTGATCGTGATTGGCCAGATTCCGAAGAAAACTCCTAAGATGAAATGCCGCAGAGAGATTTGCATGAGCCCGAAAAAGTAATTGGAGAGCTTGAAGGGAAAGAACGGCACAAGGCGCGTTAGCAGAACGATCTTCCAACCCTTGCGTGTAAACTCGTCATTAACCAGGTTCAACTTTGAGTGGGCCAGGACGAATCTTGAGGTCTTTTCGCCGAAAAAATGGCGTGCGATCATGAATGCGATCGTCGCCCCAAGAGTTGTGCCGATGACAACGTACAAGGAGCCTTTTAGAACACCGAACATAAATCCGGCGCCAAGCGTCAACATGACCCCTGGCAAGACAAAGACCACGACTAACATGTCGATAAGAATGAACAGAAGTGGAGCCCATGCGCCATTTTCCTCAAGCCAATCAAAGAACCTCAACAGGTGGGATTGCGCGTCGAAATAGATGACCGCTCCGGCGAGGGCTCCGACGAACAAAATGCATATGGCGACGCACCTCTCTAGTGAGAATCCTTGAGCTATCGGGTTTTTCATTCCTCAGGTGCTCAATTCAATTTGAACTCCGCTAATTTCGCAACCCCGTGATTTGTGTCCGTCTCGCAGAGTCGTATAACAACAATACAGGGTTTTGAGCTTGTAGTCAAAGGGCTCCGATTCTAAGAAAAAACAGGCCTTGTCAGCTTGACAGCCCAATTTACCCATTATAAATGACCAAGGGGCTTTGCCCCAATTGGAACAATGGGTCCGGAGGAAGAAAGACAATTAAATGGCAAAGATTCGCCTTACACCCACAGCAGAAGTAGTTTTGAAGAAACGTTACCTCTCACGAAATAGGCAAGGAGAAATTTCAGAAACCCCGGAATGCCTATTTCACAGGGTAGCCCATGCCATTGCCGTGGCAGACGTCCTATTGGACCGTCAGGCATCCGCTGAGACAAGTGCCGAGGCGTTTGAAGAGGCCCTGACCTCTTTGTCCTTCCTTCCTAATACACCCTGCCTTATCAACGCAGGAAAGCCCTTAGGACAACTATCAGCATGCTTTGTATTACCCATCGAAGATAGTCTGGAATCCATCTTTGAAGCCCTAAAAGAGACTGCCCTCATTCACCAAAGTGGGGGTGGAACAGGATTTTCCTTTTCCAGGCTTCGTCCCCATGGCGATACGGTCCGGTCAACCCACGGTGTATCGAGTGGACCTGTGTCCTTCATGCGGGTCTTTGATATGGCCACTGAGACCATAAAGCAAGGTGGTGCCCGCCGAGGGGCGAATATGGGGGTGCTTCATGTTAGTCATCCCGACATTGAAGAATTCATAAGGGCTAAGGAACCTTCGGGCCAGTTCCGCAACTTCAATCTGTCTGTAGCTGTGGATGATATCTTTATTGATGCGCTAAAGAAGGGTAACTATTATCCCTTGATTCATCCACGTACCGGATCGGTCGTAGGCAGGAGGTCTGCCAAAAAGATTCTGGAAATGATGGCAGAATGTGCTTGGGAATCGGGAGATCCAGGCATCCTCTTTATTGACACAGTGAACCGCACCAATCCTACCCCGAGTTTAGGAAAGATTGAAGCAACCAATCCCTGTGGGGAGCAACCCTTATTACCCTATGAATCATGTACGCTGGGTTCCATTAATCTTACCAAGGTAATCAATGGGAAAGGGATTAGCTACCGAAAACTAAAGGAATTGGTTCATCTTGGAGTCCATTTTTTGGATAACGTTGTTGAGGTGAACCGTTACCCTATTAGACAGATTGAGGAAATGAGCAAGAAGACCCGCAAAATCGGGTTGGGAGTTATGGGATTTGCCGACACGCTCATTCTTTTGGGAATACCCTACCAAAGTAAAAAGGCGGTAAATCTGGCAGAGGAAATTATGTCATGTATCAATGAGTGTGCTGTGGAGACATCTATTAGATTGGCTGAAAAAAGGGGGAACTTTCCTGCCTTTGGAAAAAGTATCTATCCCGCCAAGGGGATCAAAAAAAGGAGAAACGCCACCCTCACCACTGTGGCCCCTACAGGCACCATCAGTCTGATAGCCGGGGTAAGTAGTGGCATTGAGCCGGTTTTCGCCTTCAGCTTAAAAAGGCGCATCATAGACTCGGTCATAAAGGAAATCCACCCCATTTATGAACGGTACCAGAAGGAGAAGAGACCTATTTTTGAGAAGATCTTTCAAACGGCATGGGATATCCCCCCCGAATGGCATTTGAAGGTACAGGCAGCTTTCCAGAAGTATACAGAGAGTGCGGTATCAAAGACCGTCAATTTCCCAGCCTCCGCCACCCCCGAGGGTATTGAAAAGGCTTTTCTCATGGCCCTTGATATGGATCTAAAAGGGGTCACCGTCTATAGAGATAAATCGCGACCAGGGCAAACCTTAGCCGCCTGCTCCCTAAAAAGTGAGGAATGTGACTAAAACAGGTGGACTTCGGCCTCGAGGGAATATGCGCTTTTCTTTGCCTCCTAGGCCTTGGAAAGTGTAATCTTCAGAACGCCGTTCTTAAAGGCCCGTTCGAGTTTATCGCTTTGAACGGCAACGGGGAGCCGGAATGAACGATGGAAAAATCCGCAGTACCTCTCACAATAGTGATAATGTTCGTCTTTCTCCTCCTCTTCCTTCTCCTTCTCGCCTTTGATGGTCAGGATGTCTCCCGAGATACTGACGTTGATGTCTTTCGCTTCCAAACCAGGCAACTCGGCCTTGATGAGAAGCTTATCCTTAGTTTCCAAAATGTCCACCCAAGGTACCCACTCTCCTAAAACGAGTCTGGGAGAAGATGTATCGTCACAGGATCGACTTGAAGAATGTTCCATTTCCCTGCAAAGCATCCTGAGTTCTCCAAATGGTCGCCAAGGGACTAATTTCATATGAGATATATTCAATCGAGCCCCTGTTCTCGTTAAGCACAGCCACTCACGCTTTGTTGTGGCACAACAAGAGTCAGAAGAACTTAGGTTGGTTCACGCTGTCGAGGGAATCTTGCCAAGAAGTTACTGTGTGACCTATCAGGTTCTCCACAGCGTCCAAAAGGGCCTGGAGCCCAAAAGGTTTTGGGATGACCCAGTCAAATTCATTGCCATCCAAAAGCCATGGCGTGCCCGAAATGCCGAATGCTCTCTTCGTCATCGACGATTAAGACGTTGTACATTTTGTTGCTACTGAGCATGGGCTTTTGGTTGCCTGTACGTTTTCTCATCCCTTGCTATTTTCCGGAGCGTTTGCGGATCGTATGACGGTTTTTGTATGATTTGTCCATAGGGGGAAGGGCTCATTTTGCTGGGGCAGACACCCATAGACGGGAATTTATCCCGGGGCGTATCTACTAATTGGAGGGCACAACAACTCTCCCGCATCCTCCTGGGATTTGGTAGGCAATGGGTCACGGAGTATTGGAGTGGTGGAGTAATGGAGTACTGAGTACAAACGAACAAGTGCTCAAGTTTCAAGAACTTTTGCTGCGCTTCATTCCAACACTCCAGTACTCCAATACTTTTTCTGTCGTCCCTACAGGACTTTTGTATTTGTGTTCAACTCATCCCGGCAATAAATTGCCGGGCTATTCTCAGATGTCCCTAACTGGACTCAGATGTTCCACTGACATGTTAGGGTAGGCTGAAAGAGCAGGTATCCCGATAGGGATGCACAGGTTGCTTACGCAATTCAACGTTTCCCGATTAATAGGGCTTACTTATCACCCATTCATCCAAGTCCGTTGGAATGGTGACATCTTCAAGCGTGTCCCATTCATCCCATGCAGTAGATTGCTTGTATACATCGCTAGCAGCCAACTCAGGAGAGGCATAAGAACCGAGTTCCACAGCGTCTATACATAAAAGCCAGCTACCCGGCTTATTGGGATCCCGGCGAATGGAAAACGTGCCGACTTTTGTCTCGTAGTACCACATTGGTATCCAACTCGCCTGATGAAAACGGATGTGCTATTGCCATTGTCTCGGCAAAGCTATGTGTCTGACAAGCTGCTCTAAAGTCTCAGCTTTTCGAAGTATTTTTCTTCCAACCCGATTCCACTTTCCATAAGGCGGTCGTAATCCATCTTCAACCTGGCACTTGCAATGTTCCTATTTGCAGCCGCAACTTCAATGGATTCAGAAGCATAGCCTCTCAGGTACGTCTTTGATACCTTATACATCTTACCGTCGACATCGAACGTGAAATTGCCTCCGAGGAGATAAGCGTATATTTCCTCAACATCGCCCGCCTCTACAAGCACCTTTTGAACGATGTCTTCCTTTGCCAATTCCACGTCCGCCTTGACCGTCTTCCCTGCCTTTGCCCAACTGATGATATCCTCGAGCCTGATCGGCATCTCTTTTTCCAAATCTGTCATGACACCCCCTAGTTTTTAAGTGGTTATTTCTTCCTGCAATGAGTCCGCAACAAGATCTGGGATACGGCACCTCACCTCCTTACAAAAAAAGACCGCTGCCAACCTTCCACTCTTTAGCATGTTCATCGGGACACCTCCTTGTGGTTCTTTTGCTTCATGACGTCGCGCGGTGTCCTATACCCGCCAAGAACGCCTTTAGGAGAAAGAACTAACTGCCACAACTGGTTTATCCTTGCACGGAACGACCCGGCGCATGATAGGAGATAATACTTCCACATTCGGTAGAATCGCTCGTCGTAGTATTCCTTAAGGATGTCCCAGTTCTCATGGAAATTCCGAAACCACTGCATAAGGGTCTTATCGTAGTCCGGACCAAAACTATGCCAGTCTTCAAGAACGAATACACCCTCGATGGCGGAGCTTACGTGTTTTGCAGACGGCAGCATGGAATTCGGAAAGATGTAACGCTCTATCCATGGGTCGTTCCTGGTAACCGAGCAGTTTCCACCAATGGTATGCAGCAGAAATAGCCCCTCATCCTTCAGACAATTCCTGGCTATGCGCATGAAAATGGTGTAGTTCTTGTAACCGACGTGTTCGAACATGCCTATAGATAGAATGCGATCAAAAGTCTCTTCAATGTTACGGTAATCCTGCAGCCGGATATCAACCGGAAGTCCGCGGCACAACTCTTTTCCGAACTTTGCTTGTTGTTCAGAAACGGTGATGCCGACAACTTCGACTTGGTACCGCTCAGCGGCGAATTTGGCTGTTCCACCCCAACCACACCCGATGTCCAGAACTCGCATGCCCGGCTGCAAATCCAACTTCCGGCAGACCAGATTCAACTTGGCCTCCTGCGCCTCGTCAAGAGTGGATGCAGTTTCCCAGTAGCCGCAGCTATAAATCAGGCGCTTGTCGAGTATGAGCCGATAAAGATTGTTGCCAATATCATAATGATGCTGCCCGATCTGATAGGCACGTGATGGCTTCCGGTGGTTGAACAATCTGGCCTTCAGAGCATCAAAATACCATGTCCTTGGCTTCACCATGGTATCCAATTGAGTACGCAGAATTCGACAAAAGAATTCGTCGAGTCTGGAGCAATCCCACCCGCCGTCCACATAGGATTGGCCCAAAGCCAGCGACCCCTCCGCCAGCACTCTTGCATAGAATCTATCATTATGGACTTGAATGTCCCAGGGGCGGTTTCCACCGATTTCAACATCGGCTAATGCCAATAACTGTTCAACCTTGTGGCGGAGAGTATCCCTTGACATAGACTCTTACCACTGAAATTCAATCTTCTATTTACTTCGCGCAGGTTCATGTGAAGAACTTGTTCCGTTCCGGTGCTATGCTGCCGGCATTCTCTCCTGTAAATACAAGGCGAAAGGCTCGGTCTTTGAGGAGGTAAAGGCTATTTTGAAACGTATCCTGGCCAAAAGGATAAATGTCCTTCAGACCACTGGTGTTGACGAGAACCCTTGCGACGCCGTCACAATTTTCCTTCATGGCATTGAGGAGCTCGCATGCCGAGGTGCCATCGAAATCGCCCATTAGTTTTAGGTCCAGGCTGTTGCTGTTTCGGTGAATGGAGATTTTAAAATTCGATGCCATGACGATACCTCCTTTCGTCTATCTTTCGATCTCTCAAGGCAATTGTCTACCCGCCTCCGAAGTTCGGTCAGGTTCCATGGCTTCAACATGTAGTCATCAGCACCAAGTCGAAGGGCTTCGGTAACTTTTTTCATTGCCTTGCCCCCCATTTTCTTCGCACGCTTCCCTGTCAGCACTGATGCGGTGCCCTTCCAGGGCCATGTTAATCTTGACCTTTAACTCGGTTAAATCCGCACTCTTGACAACATAGGAGTCGGCAGCAATGGACTTCAGATCATGTTTAAAAGAAGAATATGCCGAGCACAGAATCACCGGCATATTATAGTACGTATTCCGGATATCCTGGAGGAGGTCAAGTCCGTCATATTCGCCCATTCTAATGTCTAACACGATGAGATCCGGTCTGTGTTGCTCAATCATCTCCATGAGTCCTTCGCAGTCACTGGTGGAGATGACTTCGTAGTCTTCGCTGCTGAGCTCTTCAGCATAAAGCTCGCAGAGCACGTTCTCATCGTCTACAACAAGGATTTTTGTCATGGTACCCC
>DAOVOU010000211.1 GCA_030629475.1 Desulfobacterales bacterium
ATATCGAGTTTCCGGCCCAGTTCCCTGACTTCAGGCGTTGTCTCCAATCCAACAGAAAGAACCACCATGCTAAAGGTTTCCTCTATGACATCTCCGCTTTCACTCACGTACCGGATAAGGAGGTCATCACTGCCCGGAACAGGATTAATGGTGTGGGGGCGGGAACGAATAAATCGGACACGACGTTTTTCTCTGGCCTCATCGTAATATCTCTCAAACCCCTTGCCATGGGTACGCATGTCCATGAAGAATATGGCACAGTCAAGATCGTCTTTGCTGTGCTCCTTGGCTATGACGGCCTCCTTGATTGCATACATGCAGCAGACAGAAGAACAGTATCCGTTGTCGCACTGGTTTATGTCCCTGGAGCCTACACATTGCACCCAGGCGATCTTCTTGGGTTCCTTTCGATCCGAAAGGCGTATAAGGCGCCCCCTGGTCGGCCCCGAGGCGGAAAGTATCCTTTCAAATTCCATGGAGGTGATGATGTTTGGATGTTTAGTATAACAATATGTGTCAAGCCGAGATGGATCAGACGGATCAAAAGCCCGGAAGCCTGGCGCTAAAATGATAGCACCCACCTCCACTTCCACTATTTCGGGCCGTTGCCCATGTGTGTCGAGCGTAACCGCCCCGGGGCCACAGGCCTGGACACACTGAAAACATTCGCAGCAGTAGCCACAGTTCAGGCACCGATGGGCTTCCGCCAGACCGCTCTCTTCATCATAGCCCAGAGCCACTTCTTTGAAGTTCACCCGTCGCTCCGCAACAGGGAGTTCTGGCATCCGTGCCCTGGGCTCCTTGGATTCATCCTTGGGGATAGGACGGTAAACAGGATTCTCTTTGGCAACAGCTTTACGTCCTTCAGCCATGTCCCGCCCCTCCAGATACCGGACGATCGACTCGGCAACCTCTCGACCAGCAGCAATGGCACCAATGGCCACCCAGGGACCGGTTTGCACATCCCCGCCGGCAAAAACGCCATCCCGACCTGTGGCATACGTGATAGGGTCTACTTCAATGGTCCCCTTGCGGGAAAAACCAAGCCCCAGAGCACCTTTCAGGCCGGAAAGATCTGGTCTTTGCCCGATAGCCACAATGAGTTGATCGATCTCCATGTCATACTCGCTCCCCGGAATCGCAACAGGGCTTCTTCTGCCTGATGAGTCCGCCTCCCCCAGTTCCATCCGTATACACCGCAAGCCCTGTACCTTCTCATCATGGGCCAAAATCTCCTTGGGAGCAGTCAGGTATATCGCTTCAACCCCTTCGGCCTCTGCAGCCTGGATCTCCTCCTCCGATGCTGGCATTTCAGTCCGGCTGCGACGGTAAAGAATGTTGACCTCCTCGGCACCCAGCCGAATGGCAGAACGGGCCACATCAATAGCCACATTTCCACCACCGATAATGGCGAGTTTCTTACCCACAGCCGCCCTGCCAGTCAGATTGACCTCTCTAAGAAAGTCCACGCCCTGCCGAACTCCCTCGGCCCCTTCGCCAGCAATGCCAAGCCTTATCCCCTTGTGGGTACCTATGGCCAGGTACACGGCCCTATAACCTTGCTCAAAAAGGGCATCAATCGTCAGTTCTGCTCCAAGGGGCGTATTGGTCTTGATCTCCACGCCGAGATTGGTAATCACTTCGATCTCCCGCTCCAGGACCTCACGGGGCAAGCGATATTCGGGAATGCCTACACGCAGCATGCCGCCAGGCTCTGGCAGGGCTTCAAAGATAGTAGATAGTACCCCCTTTTTTGCAAGGTGGTAGGCAGCAGAAAGCCCTGCCGGGCCTGAGCCGATAATGGCCACGCGCTCTTTTCTGTGAGGCAAACGTTTTACCTTGATCTCCCGGGGATCAACTTGATCGGCTGCCAGTCGTTTTAGGTCCCGGATAGCCACCGCCTCATCGACCTCACGCCTGCGGCAGACATTCTCACAACTATGAGGACAAATCCTCCCGATAACACCAGGCAAAGGGAGATCTTCCATAATAATCTCCAGGGCCTCCGGGTACTTCCCTTGCCCCACCATCTGCACATATCCCTGAACGTTTATTCCGGCAGGGCATTCCAGACGGCAGGATGCCTTGTCCACCTTCTGGATGGCAAAGGCCCCGGGTATGGCCTGGGCATATTTTTTATAAACGGCTTTCCGGGTAGACAAACCCTGATCATATTCATCCGTCAGCACCACCGGGCATACTGACGCACAATCTCCACAGGCCGTACACTTTGATGCATCAATATACCGTGGCGTCTTGTGGATAGTAATCTTGAAGTTTCCGCTAAAGCCTTCAACCTTTTCTACCCTGGCGCAAGTGATCAGGTTGATGTTCGGATGGCGGCCGACCTCGACCAGCTTGGGGGAAATGATTCACATGGCGCAATCGTTGGTGGGAAAGGTCTTGTCCAGTTCGGCCATGGCCCCGCCGATGGCAGGTGAGGCTTCAACCAGATAGACGTAGAATCCAGAGGAAGCTAGATCCAGGGCGGCCTGCATCCCCGCAATACCGCCTCCCACGACCATAACCGCGCCAATTGTTTCCTGGGTCTGTCCGGGGTTCATTTCAACTCCTGGGTAACTGCACAACGGTTTTCCTTACCATAATGATCAACCATTACGTGCCTGGCGGAGAGAATCGGCGTTCAGACTACAAAGGAGCCTGAAGAAAATCAAGTCCTATAATTACGTCTCGGAATTTCTACAACCTATTGAATGTATAAGCTTTTTTGAGGCTTGGATTTTTGCCTCGTGCCGGAATGATGGAATGATGGAATATTGGAATGATGATTTTTAGGGGAAGTATGGCATTTGTTGACTTCGCTGTCAAGAGGGGTTTTGACAGTAGCCCACTATCCCACTTTTCCAGAACCCATTATTCCATTATTCCAGTATTCTAATTGTGAGCGAAGCGAAGTAAGTTTGATGATTGCCCTGTTGTAATACAGAGTTTCAGCACCCATTGCTTTTTCTGTCACTTTTCGATCAAGATTTCTCCCTGGCCCAAACCGGGTTCTTATATAGCACTGGTATTATTCTCATGTCGCGCCAGGGCGGGCACATTCGTTCGAAATAATAGGTAGGCGTTCACAGGTTCAGAGTTCACCGTTCAGGGTTACCTTTCTTTCGTTGACCTTGCTCGTAGGCCAGGGGGTGACAAGGGGTCAAACCCGTTCACCGTTCAGAGTTCACCGTTCAGGGTTGCCTTTCCTTTGTTCGGTCAACCCTGAACCCGTGAACCATTGAACCGTTGAACCCGTGAACCCTGAACCTCTGAACCGTGAACCCGTGAACGGTTACAATAATAGTACGGATCTACAATCACAAATCCTCAATCTCCTGTGGTAGCGCCAAGACAATGCTAATCTCGCAAGCCCCTCATACGCATGCAAAAGGTGGCATCAGCCCGCGATACAAGAGCACACCTCGCAAGAAATTTCATCCCCTGATCCGCAAGAAATTACTTGTCCTCTTACTTGCAGGATCATTGTTGTTGTGTGCCTGCGGCAAAAACAAGGCGCTGGAAAGAATCCGGAAATCGGGCACCATTACAGTGATCACTCACAACAACGCTCATTGCTATTATACATACAGGGATCAAGACATGGGTTTTGAATACGATCTCGCAAAGGCCTTTGCCGATTTTCTGGGCGTTGAACTCAAAGTGAAGGTGTCTGAATCGTGGGACCAAATGCTCCTTTCGCTGTGTAAGGGCGTAGGAGAAGTTGTGGCGGCAAGCACAACCATAATCCCTTCCAGATTGAAGGTGGCAGGCTTTTCAAACGGGTACCTCGCCGTCCAGCAAATGGCCATTACCCACAAAAAGAATACGGAGATCAAAACTATTGACGACCTGGAGGGAAAAAGCACCCACGTCCGCCGAGGAACGTCTTATGAGGAAAGATTGCGAACTCTGAAGCGAACGGGCCTTGATGTAATAATCAAAGTGCGTGACGATGTCTCCACAGAAAAGCTCATACAGGGTGTCGCTGAAGGGAAGATCGAGGTGACCATAGCGGATTCCAACGTGGCCCTGTTGAATCGTCGCTATTACCCTGATATTCGTATCGCTTTTCCCATCGAAAAACCACAGTCCCTGGCCTGGGCCGTAAAAAAGGGAGAAAGGGCGCTTCTGGATAAGATCAATGAGTTCTTTGACAGAATTAAACAAGATGGCTCCCTCAAGCACATACACAACCGGTACTACGCTTACGTGGAAAGGTTCGACCATCTGGACATCAAAGAATTCCAGCGGAGGATTGAGGCGCGCCTTCCCAGGTATGAAAAGACGATCAAGAGGGCCGCCGAGGCACACGGGTTTGATTGGCGGTTGATAGCGGCTCTCATCTATCAGGAATCTCAATTCAACCCTTGGGCAAAAAGCTTTTCCGGGGTGAGGGGGCTCATGCAACTCACCCTGCCGACTGCCCGGGAAATGGGAATCAAGAGCCGCCTGGACCCCCACCAGAGCATCAAGGGCGGCGTCAGATATCTAAAAAAAATGCACGACCTGTATGACAATGCCCCTGAGCCGGACAGGACACTTATCGCCCTTGCGGCCTACAATGTTGGCAAGGGGCACATCCTGGATGCCCGGAGGTTGGCTTCGAAAATGAATCTCGACCCAAACAGGTGGTCCTCATTGGAGAAGACCCTGCCCCTGTTGCGCCAACGTAAGTACTACAAGAAGAGCCGCTTTGGGTATTGCCGAGGAAGCGAGCCAGTATTCCATGTCCAGAGCATACTGACCTATTACGACATTCTCAAAAGAGAGGCTATTCAATATGCGATCAAAGAGGAATGGTAATAGTTCACCGCAGAGTGCGCAG
>DAOVOU010000201.1 GCA_030629475.1 Desulfobacterales bacterium
GGAACTTAGTTCGCTTCGCTCACAATTGGAATACTGGAATGTTGGAATACTGGAATATTGGGTTAAGAGGAATGAAAACAATTAGAAAATGATTTTTTTTCTGCTTCTCATCCCCAACATTCCATCATTCCACTATTCCATCATTCCATACTGATGGCCCAGAAAAGCGCCACTTAAAGATGAGTGATTACAACGGGTTGTAGAAATTCCGAGACTTAAAATTAGTAGCCTTGAGATTCGTGTTTTCGTGATTCTTTTTAAATCTTCGAAAAGCGGATCTATGTAAGCCTTACCAGGTCTACCTCACCCCCAAAGCCGATCTCCTTATCCACGATGACAACAATGCCCAGAACCCCCTCTATCTTTTTTCCGAACGCTATTGCCGGTTCAATGTCGTGCTTGCCTGACACCTCATTTCCGATAGCTGTGGCGGCTGCATCTGCAAGTGCCGCAGACTCTGAAATCACTACGGCTGCGTCGGCCCTTCCAAGGCTAAGGGAATGACCCAGAGTTCCCGAAGAGGTGCAGACTGCCACAGGACGCCCCGGTGAGTCGATGCGTACCCCAAGCTTGCTGCTCAGGGGGGATTTGCCGGCAAATACGGCCGCGATCAGAGGAAAGCCGGTCCTGATAAAGATATCTCCCCCATTTTCAATAATCACATCTTTGGTGTGTGCCAAGAGGTCTCTGCCCACATACTCAGCAATGGCCCCTGCAACTGCTGCCATGGGGCCAACACCAGCCTTTTGGCCGGCCCAAATCATGGTCCTGACAATGGGCGGCGCCAGTTGATCCTGGGGCAATGGGATCAGCCCGTGGACAATCTCTGGGTGCTGTTCAAGATAACGCTCAAGAGGGATTCTGTGTCTCAAAACAAGATCTCTGGTTTCGGTTTCAAGGGGTCTGTCAGTCCTTACAAGAAGATCGGTCTCCTTGACCACAACCCGAAAACTTGCCAATTTCTTATGAGAAACAAGACTGCGATAAGTACGATGTTCATACGACTTCATATGGGTCGAATAGTTGAGTAGTCGAATAGTTGAGTGGTTAGACTAAAAACTACTTAACGACTCAACCACTCAACCAATGAACGAATCTTTATTTCTGACACACGGTTTCAACCGCACTATAGCCCAAAAACTTGTTGACCGCTTGGGTCAAGTCCGGATCAGCTTTTACCCTTATGCTGTCGGACAATGCAATAATCGTGTCGGTCCTTTGGGGCATCAGAAGGTGCAGGTAGGCACTGCAAGAGCCCTTGTGTTGCTTCAAGATCTCGCAGAGCTTTTGGAGATTTTCTTTGTTCAGACCGCTCATATCGAGGTTAAGATGGACACTCGCTGTCCAGGTTCCCTCGGCCTTGTCTATCGGAACAACCGTGTCAGCCAGGATCTTGGTCGACTTTTCGTCTCTGGTAACCCGACCTTCAACCATGATAGCAGAATCCTTTTCTATAAAGCCAGATACGGAAGAATAGAGTGAGGCGAAGAGGATGACCTCTGCAAGACCACTCAAGTCCTCAAGGGTTACAAAGGCCATAACTTCCCCTTTCCTGTCATTATGGAGTTTATAATCCCGCACAATGCCCCCTATACGAACGACTCGACCCTCTGAGAGGTCGTGAAGCTTCACGGTATCCGTATTAGCGAATTTCCTCAGTATCGGCTCATACCTCGCGAGAGGGTGTCCGGTTATGAAAAACCCGAGGGATTCCTTTTCATAATTTAAAAGCTCACCCTCATTCCATTCCTCCATTTCAGGAAATGGGGGATACATCGTCCGCTGGCTGTCCATTCCCATAGTCTCAAAAAGGTTAAACTGGCCGCTCGTACGATCCTTCTGGGTCTTTTGGCCGACTTCCAGGGTCTCCTCCAGTACAGACATCATCTGAGATCGTCTTGCCCCTGTTGAATCAAAAGCTCCTGACTTGATCAGGCTCTCGATAACGCGCCGGTTCACCTTTCTGTGGTCTACCTGTTCGCAGAAATCAAACAATGATTTAAACGGCCCACCCTGTCTTCGATCCTCAAGGATCGACTCTATTGCCCCTTGTCCAACATTCTTAACGGCTGCCAAACCAAAACGGATCTTACCCTGTACGACCATGAAGTTCATGTCGCTTTCGTTAATATCAGGAGGAAGAATCTCAATCCCCTGATTGCGACATTCAGCAATATACTTGACCACCTCTTCGGTCGAGCTCATCTCGCTCGTTAGAATGGCAGCCATAGACTCGACCGGAAAGTGGGCCTTCAGATAGGCTGTCTGAAAGGCAATCATGGCGTAGGCAGCGCTGTGGGCCTTATTGAAACCATAACGCCCGAATTTCTCCATCAGGTCAAAGATCTTCTCAGCCTTTTCCTGATTCACCCCCTTGTTTCTAGCCCTCGATAGAAACCGCTCACGCTCTTGAGCCATGATGTCTGCGATCTTTTTGCCCATCGCTTTTCTCAGGTTGTCTGCCTCGGCCATAGAATAGTCTGCAAGCACACTGGCTATATTCATTACCTGTTCTTGATACAGGATGACCCCGTACGTATCCTTAAGAATAAGCTCAAGCTCTGGGAGAAGGTAGGTGACCGGAACTCGGCCATTTTTTCTTTCAACAAACTCATCGTGCATACCGCTGTCCAGGGGCCCAGGACGATAAAGGGCAACCAATGCAACGATATCCTCAAAACAGGCCGGTTTCAGGCGTAACAAGAGGTCTTTCATACCTGAGCTTTCCAACTGGAAGACCCCTGTGGTCCGGGCTGAAGCAAGGAGTTGAAATGTCTTTTTGTCCGTCAGGTCCAGATGTGCTAAGTCTGGTGGCACGCCGCCCCGTTTACGTATGATTTCGCATGCTTCCTTCATAACGGTGAGATTGCGAAGCCCCAGTAGGTCGAACTTGATCAATCCGATCTTCTCCACGGCGTTCATGTCATACTGAGTCACAACCTCCCCTTTTTTGCCTCTGGCCAGCGGTAAATACTCAACCAATGGCCGATCTGAAATGACCACTCCCGCAGCGTGGGTTGAAGCGTGTCTTGGCAATCCCTCCAGGGCCCGGGCAATGGTAAATAGCTCTTTGACGTTGGGTTTTTCCTCTATCAACTCCTGCAATTTAGGCTCCCGGGAAACGGCCTGCTCAAGGGTAATGTTTAGCGCCTCGGGGATCATCTTAGCGATCCTGTCAACTTCTCTCAGGGGGATGTCGAGAGCCCTTCCCACATCCCTTATGACCGCCCTTGCCTGCATTTTGCCAAAGGTGATGATCTGGGCCACGTGATCCGGGCCTCCGTATTTTTCCACCACATACCTGAATACTGCATCTCGGCCTTCTATGCAAAAATCGATATCGATGTCAGGCAGGCTCTTGCGTGCCGGATTTAAGAATCGCTCAAATATCAAACCGTACGCAATAGGATCCAGGTCAGTGATCCTAAGGGAATAGGCGACCAGGCTACCGGCTGCAGAACCTCGCCCCGGCCCTACCGGGATGTTTGCATCTCTGGCAAATCGAACAAAGTCAGCAACCACCAGGAAGTAACCGGAAAAGCCCATTCCCTTGATCACATCCAGTTCCCGATCAAGGCGCTCCTGGTATCGCTGGTTGTCCGCAGAGGAAAAGTCGGGGATTCTTGAGCGGATTCCCTCCAGTCGTGCTTCCAGCCCGCTTCTGGCCTCCTGTACTAAGTATTCATCCACACTGGAGACCCCATTGGCTTTACGCCCACCCCGCCCTCCCCCCCTGGCCCGGACCTGGCTTTCGAGGGCAACAGCTTGTTTCGCGGACGTCGCGCCCCTGGCCCAGACCGGGTTTTTCTCCCCTGGGCATTGTCCAACTTCCCTGGCCCAGACCGGGTTTTTCTCTGCGGGGCATTCTCCGGCTTCTGTCGCGCCAGGGCGGGCTGTCGCGCCAGGGCGGGCAGGGCGGGCTTCAAGGGGGAGGGTTTGGGTGGGTGGCCGGAATCTGGGAAAATGATGGGTCTTGAAGTCAAGTTCCAGGTTGCAGCGATTGCCGATTTCAAGCGAGTGCTCTATGGCGCCCGGATATTCGCGAAAATCGAGCTTCATTTGTTCCGGAGACTTGAAATAAAGCTGATCGGTCTGGAACTTCAGACGCTTTGTTTCTTGGACTGGTTTGCCGGTCTGGATGCACAGCAGGACATCATGAGCACGGGCATCCTCTGGATCCAAATAGTGACAATCATTTGTGGCCACAAGGGGGATAGAAAGCGCTTCACCCATTTCCCGCAGCGCTTGGTTGACGGTCTCTTGGGCCTGAAGCCCGTTGTTTTGGACCTCCAAATAAAAATTGCCCTCACCAAACATGGCCTCATACGTGCGTGCAACCTCCGCAGCCTTATCTGAGCGACCTGCTTGAATCAAACGTGGGATCTCACCGTGGAGGCAGCCACTCAAGGCGATTAAGCCCCTGCTGCAATCAGCAAGAATCTCTTTGTCCACTCGGGGCTTGTAGTAGAAACCCTCTAAATGAGCTGTGGTAGCCAGTCGACAAAGATTCTGGTATCCTTCTTTGTTTTTCGCCAGCAGTACTAGATGGAACAACCCCCCTTTGTCACGAGGAGTCTTATCAAACCGGCTCCTGGGAGCTACGTAGAGCTCGCATCCAATGATCGGCTTGATACCAGCCTTGTATGCCTTTTCGTAAAACTCGATGACACCGTACATCGTGCCATGATCAGTGATGGCTACAGAGAACATGTGGTAGGAGGCAGCCCGTTTCAGAAGAGGATCGATGCGGATTGCCCCATCAAGGAGGCTGTACTGTGTGTGCACATGGAGGTGGATAAAATCAGCGGAGGGCATTACTCTAACCGATAATTAGGAGCTTCTTTGGTAATGATCACATCGTGCACATGGCTCTCACGCAAGCCGGATGTCGTAATACGAACAAATCGCGCACGTTGCCACAATTCCTCAATGGTCCGGCAACCCACATAACCCATACCC
>DAOVOU010000236.1 GCA_030629475.1 Desulfobacterales bacterium
GCAGTTTTACTTTAGGACGACGGATGTGACTGGAGTGGTGACGCTTCCGGAGGGCACCGAGATGGTGATGCCTGGGGATAATGTAACGATACAGGCTGAGTTGATCACACCCATAGCCATGGAAAAAGAGCTCAGGTTTGCCATCCGTGAAGGTGGCCGCACGGTAGGCGCCGGCGTTATTAGCGAAATCATTGAATAAGTCGAAGATCCGCCTCTGGCGAGATGCCTGATACCCGATACCCTGGATTTGCTTTATCGGGCATCTGGCATCCGGGATCGGGCATCATGCACAGGGGAGTGAGAGCGTGAGAATCATTGTTACATTGGCTTGTAGCAGGTGGGAAGCGTACGACAAACAATAACGAGTATTGACGCTATGATTATGGACCAAAAGATACGGATTCGGATGAAGGCTTACGATCACAAGCTTTTGGATCAGGCAACTGCGGACATTGTTGATACGGCCAAGCGAACGGGTGCCAGGGTTGTGGGTCCAATACCCCTGCCGACCTCGATCAACAAGTATTGTGTACTGCGCTCACCTCACAAGGACAAGAAGTCCCGTGAGCAGTTTGAGATCCGGACCCATAAGCGTCTCTTGGACATCGTGGACCCGACGCAGCAGACGGTGGACGCCCTGATGAAGCTCGATCTTTCGGCTGGAGTGGACGTTGAGATAAAGCTGGACTAAGGGGGGAGCCATTCCCGGATTCTTACGGACGTCAGCCATGATGTTTTGCTTGGATCGAGAAACGGGAAAATCCGAAATTCGAAATTCGACACGAAGTGAAGCTTGCGCTAACCACGAAACAAATACAAATGACCAAAGCACAAAATCGTAAACAATATGATTCAGAAGATCAAACGCTTGCATTCGTACAAGAAGACGAGACTGCGCAGAAGCGAATAAGGTTTTGAACATTTGAATTTTGAATTTGTTTTGAATTTCGATATTCGAATTTCGGGTTTATTCAATAGTTAGTAGCGAGACTTGAATTTAGGAACGAAGAGAATGTACAGAGGGCTGTTAGGTAGGAAGCTTGGTATGTCGAGCCTGTTTTCGCCGGAGGGACACCAGGTACCGGTCACAGTGCTTGAGGTGGGGCCTTGTGTCGTGACCCAGGTCAAGACGCAGGCGACTGACGGATACAATGCTCTGCAGGTTGGTTTCATGGAAAAGCGGGAAAACCGGGTCAACAAGCCCCTCCAAGGGCATTTTAGGAAGAGCGGGGGGCAGGCGTGTGCTTTTCTGAGAGAGATCTCAGTGGATGACCCTTCAGGGTACACCTTGGGTCAGACCTTGACCGTTGATATGTTCCAGGTAGGCGAGTGTGTTGATATAAGCGGCATCTCTAAGGGGAGAGGCTTTTCCGGTGTTGTAAAACGCTGGGGGTTCCACGGAGGCGGGGGGGCCCATGGGTCTATGTTTCATCGTGCACCGGGCTCTGTGGGGTGCTCTGCAACCCCTTCCAAGATCATCAAGGGGCGTAAGATGCCGGGTCATTACGGGAACCGACGGGTAACAGTGCGAAACTTAGAGATTGTTGATATACGCCCAGAACAGCACCTTATGATCGTTAAAGGGGCCGTGCCAGGGTGCAGGTCTGGACTGGTTGAGGTGCAAAAACCGAAGTTTGGGCAGTAAACGTTGGTCATTGGTCATTAGTCCGTTAATAATCAATTTCGTGCTTTTTATGGCAGAAAACAAATTCGAAATCCGAATATCGTGCTGTTTTCAAGGCGTCAGCCGCAAATCCGAAACAAATTTTCAATTTTCAAAATCCAAATGACCAAAACTGAATCCACAACCATAATTATCTCAAATAGCTTAGATTCCATGTTTTGAACATTCGAACCTTTGTATTTTGGATTTGTTTCGGGTTTCGAATTTCGTGGTTAGCGCAAGCTTCACTTCGTGTCGGATTTCCGGCTTATCCTGGTTAGGTTTGTGACTTTTTGATCAATACTGCCTTTACTTTCTCTTTGGCTGACGCCTCTTTGTCCCTTCTGTCATCGATCTTGATTGTTGACAGTTCGTAACATAGCCTGAAAGTCTTGTGATTTCAAAGGCATGTGGCCCGTTTCATGATAGAATTTTAAGGCGTGCAGTATCGGTTCAATGTCAAATGTTCCCCTGAAGACATGGCGGAAATTGGCCTGTCCAGGTTCTTCAGGATCTCTGGGACTGATTTCAATCCTTTCGTCTTTCAAGATCAGATCCAAAAGAAACCGCTTATCAACGTTCGTAAGTGTGGGGAAATGGATCTTATCCCCTGCCGCATAGACCCTAAGCCTTTTGCCATGTTTTGTTATGGCCGCCATACTGGCCTTACGATTGTTAAGATTCTCAATTTCAGCCCGCACATTGGCGCTCTCTGCTTTCAACTGGTCGATCTCGCTCAGGTTTTCTTGCTTCAATTGGAGATACACATCTTCGTCAATTATCCCTTTCATACGATCCCGCCCGAGTTGAAAACGCTCCCTGTCAGCCCAGACTAATTGGTTGATTAAATCATTATCACGTTTCTTCAGCAAATCCAATTCAACCTTTGGACCTTCATCTCCGGCCCACTTTCTTAAAGTTTCTTCAGGATTCCTTAGCAGATTTTCCACCAGAGAATTGAAGATCACCCGGTCTGCCACCTTAACTGGCAGATAAGGTGCGTCTTCACACTTCGTCCAGTTGTTCCTCTTCAACTGCGCCTTGGTGGCTCTTTTTCGCTTACAGACATAATATAAATAGGTTTTGTTGGCAGATTTCTGAGAGTAAAGTATCAATGGCGCGCCACACAAAGAACATCTGAGTCTTTCCCTCAAAAGCGGTTCTTGATACTTGATGCTGTGACCCGCCCTACGTTCACGAAGTTTTCTGAGGATTGCCCTGTGTTCATCTATAGTGAATACCGAAGGCACCTCAAATACGATCTTTTTCTCATCCCGTTCAATGGTCAATTTGCCTGTCAAAGCAGGATGCTTTATCCGCCGCAACAAGTTGATATAACTCCATTTTGCACCTCTCTTTGTTTGATACCCGCTTGCATTCAAAAGGTCCACAATCTCGTTCAGTGATTTATCCTGCATTATTAAGTCACCGATTCGCCTCATAAGCTGATATTGCTCATCATGTCTGACGATCCTGTGCTCAATTGGCTTGCCCGCGTCGTCCCTGGTAACTTCCTTCTTCAACCCATACGAAAGCACATTTTTGCCAAGACAGAATATTCCATTTTGAAGCTTGAAATCTCTCCCCGTTTTCATACGTGAGGCAATATCGCTCCTTTCTTTGGCTGCCATTTTCAGCTTCAATGTCGCAAGGAGATCACCTTCCCATGTGCTCACGTCCATTGATCCCTCGGATGGACTGATAATTGGAATGCCACTATCAGAAATTTCCTGGAGGATGATCCCCTGTTCCAAAGGCCGTTCACTTCGACTCATTCGATCATGCTTTTCCACGAGAACAACGTCAAATCTCTTCGCTCTCATGTCAGCCAATAACCTTTGAAACTCTGGCCTTTTGCTGATCGTGGCCCCTGAGATATGGTTATCTATGTAGATATCGACTATCTCCCATCCTTGATCTTGCGCATATTGCGGCAACAATGTTTTCTGCTTTTCAATGCTCTGACCTTCCGTGCTTACCCTTGCATATATCGCGCATGTTTTCTTAGGCATATCCTAACACCCCCTTTACGTTTTATTTGATTCAATCCCTCATTCCTGCCCACAACCGAAGTTATGAGCAGAATCAGGAATCAAACCGAATTGACAACGGAAAAGAACTCTACAATCAAGGCACTGACTTCATACTCGCAACAGTCAGCGCCCTCAATCCCGTGATAACAGAGCATTTGATACCACGCCCAGTTCGCGAAATGACATATCTGGTCAAAGACACTCATTTATCCCCTCCCTTACCATAAACTATTAACTGTCTCGACAACTTCAGCCGGGTCAACATGTGTATAAATCTCAGTCGTTCCGAGTCGCCTGTGACCGAGCAGCGTTTGCGTAAGCCGAATATTTTTGCTCTTGCTGAACGTCATGAATCCATAGCAGTGCCTCGTGCTGTGTATCGAATAAACACTTCTCAGTCCCGCACCTTTGGCGCATTTCTTGAAAAGCTGCTGAATGCCCATAAGGCAGTATGGCTTGTTAAGTCTATTCACAAACAGGTAATCATCCGGTTCTGTGCCTTCATTAAGTAACCTTTTCCATTGAAGATACTCTTTAAGATGTTTTCGGAGCTTGTGGCTGATAGGTACTGTTCGCTTTCGTTTGCCTTTGCCAACAACGGATATGCAAGGTTCTTTTCCAAGAGCCAAATCACCGCATTTTAATAGCCTGACCTCACTTGCCCGGCAACCAGTGCCAAGCAAAGTATCAACAATTACCCATCGCCTGACCCAGTAAGTCTTGCCCCGTTCCAAATCTCGCAAGCTCATTGCTTCGCAATACTCCAAAAGCCTCTTGCCTTCTTCTGGTGAAA
>DAOVOU010000179.1 GCA_030629475.1 Desulfobacterales bacterium
CAATACATTCTTACGCGAGACATTGTCCCTTCTGTAAGCTTCCCCGAAAGCCACGATACTATGAGACTTTGCCAGGAACTCAACGGCAACATAGAAGGACTCAAACAACGCTATCTGTTCGCTGCCCTGTTTTCAGCAGGCGTCATGATGCCCATAGGATTCGAATTTGGTTTTTGCAAGAAGCTCCATGTGGTAAGAACCAGACCGGAAGATTGGGAAGAAACAGACATTGATCTGACCTCTTTCATAACAAAGGTCAACAAGATTAAGGCGGAGCGCCTAATTTTTCAGGAGGAAGCTCCAACAGAGATACTATACCACTATAACCCGAATGTTCTGCTTATATGGAAAGCATCCGTCCATACTCAAGAAGAGTCCCTCCTTATTTTCAATAAGGACATTCACAACGAACAACATTTTTATGCGGAAAGCCTGAAAGAATTTGTTCAGGCAGGAGCCCCATTGGTTGATGTCTCCCCAGAATACCCGATGGACTATATCACGACGCCATTTTCATACGATCTCCGGCCAGGTCAAGGCATCGTCTTGATCACTTCAAGAGATACCGCTCCAGAAGATTGAACCACGTGGGAATTTGCATTTTGGCAACCTGTGCGGTTAGTTGAAGAATCCCCACAGGTTCAATTCTTACTGGATTTTTTTGTGAAATATCAGTAGAAACCAGGCATGGGGCGAGAAAAGGTCAGACAGCGGCTGAGAGAAAATGGCGAGCAAGGTTCGGTCGAGTCGGCAGCGGATGTGAAGACGATTGGTCCTCATCAGACGGAACAGCACGATAAGGTTGAAGAATCAAGCCCTGAAACTCCTGAGAGCCCCCGGAAACTCATGTCGGAGCCCGGCGAATTACCTGAGTCATACGGTGAAACCAGAGTCGTTTTGCTTCCTGTTGAGCCATACTTGCTCCATGTCTATTGGGAGGTTACCTCTGTCGAACTTGAGAAAGCAAAGGATCAACTGGGCGATGAATATGGACGATCACAGGCCATTTTGAGATGTTATGATGTCACTGACATCATTTTTGAAGGAACGAATGCCCATGGCTCTTTTGATGTGCCTGTCGATCTCTCAGCCAAAAGCCGGTATGTCGATCTCTGGAGCCCTGAGAAATCGTACTTTGTTGAACTGGGGTTTGAAACCGAAGACGGCCGATTCTTTCCAATAGCTCGATCAAATATTGCCGAGGTTCCTCCTGCCTGGCCTGCCCCCAAAGCGGACGAACACTATATGCTCGTTGCGGGCGATTACGATCTCCTCGAAGCCGTCCCTGCGCCGATTGACGTACAGCCTTCGTATGGGCTAACACCATCCATTGGATCTCGAGCGGAACCCGAATTGCCGTCGGCTGCAAAAAAAGATCGTCACTTTGAGATGCGGTCTCCCTTTTCGGGCGAAGAAGATTTCTCAAAAAGTAAGGTTCTTGAAGAACCTTTTGGTAATGGGATCGAAGCCGGAGAAGCGAACGTAACAGCGGAGATGCGGAAACCAGAACCTGTGCCGGAATCTTTGGGCTCCACTGAGCAATTTTCGAAAGAGAAAGAACGACCGAGTCACAAAATCGCTGAGCGATTTTGTGACTTTGATCTTACGGAAATGAGCGAGAAAAGGTTCACCTTTGGTTTATCGTCAAGTTAGTTCGCTTCGCTCACAATAGGTCATTTGATAACGGGCTTTAAAAATGGAAAAAGGTTACCTGGCGATTGTCCTTCATGCACATCTTCCTTATGTGAGACACCCCGAACACGAGGATTCGCTTGAAGAAAACTGGTTCTACGAAGCCATCACCGAGACTTACATCCCTCTGCTTTTTGTGCTGGAGAATTTCGTAGAAGACGGGGTTGATTTTCGTTTGACCTTATCGATCTCCCCTACTCTCTCTTCGATGCTCGTTGATCCGTTTTTGCAGTCACGTTACGTGAATAGACTTGAGCGTCTGATAGAATTGGCAGAAAAAGAGATCAAACGAACCAAGTCGCAACCCGAATTCAATGTCCTGGCTCAAATGTACCACAGGCGGCTTCTCCAGGTACACGACGCATTCCTAAATCGTTATGATCGGAATCTGGTTCAGGCTTTTAAGCGCCTGCAGGAGCTTGGAAAAGTGGAGATCATCGCCAGTGCCGCCACTCACGGTTACCTTCCGTTGCTTTCCGTCGATAGATCAGCGGTTCGAGCACAGATTCGAATTGGGGTTGAGCATTATCAACAAGTTTTCGGTCGAGGGCCCAAGGGCTTTTGGTTGCCGGAATGCGGCTACTATCCCGGAGTTGACGAGTTACTCAGGGAGGACGGCATTCGCTACACTATCCTGGAGACTCACGGGGTCACCCGGGCTAAGTCGAGGCCGAAATATGGTGTCTATGCCCCAATCTATTGTCCCTCGGGGGTCGCCGCTTTTGGACGTGATCCGGAATCGTCCAAGCAGGTCTGGTGTTCGAATGAAGGCTATCCGGGAGACTATGATTATCGGGAATTTTATCGTGACATCGCCTATGATCTCGATCTTGATTATATTAAGCCCTATATTCATCGAGATGGCATTCGAGTGGACACCGGCTTCAAGTATTTCCGCATTACTGGCAAGAGCGATCATAAAGAAGTCTACATTCCCGAATGGGCGGAGAGAAAAGCCGATCTTCACGCCGGAAATTTCATGTTCAACAGGGAAAAACAGATTGAATATCTGGCTTCTGTCATGAATCGCAAGCCAGCCATCGTAGCGCCTTACGATGCTGAACTGTTTGGCCATTGGTGGTTCGAAGGCCTGATGTGGCTCAATTACTTGGTCCGTAAGATCGCTTACGACCAAAAAACGATCCGGCTTACTACGCTTTCCGAATATTTGGAGGAGTATCCGGTCAATCAGGTTTCAACCCCTTCTACTTCCAGTTGGGGATACAAAGGGTTCCACAAAACCTGGCTCAACGGGAGCAACGACTGGATCTATCGCGACTTGCATCACGGGGCATCGTTGATGGAAAGGCTGGCAAAAGGTCATCCTCAGGCTGAGGGCTTGACGCTGAGAGCGCTCAAGCAGGCGGCGAGGGAGTTGCTGCTGGCACAGGCAAGCGACTGGGCCTTCATGCTGAACACGGGCGCGATGGCAGAATATGCTACCCAAAGAACGAAGACTCACCTTTTGCGACTAAACAGGCTGATGAATGAAATTGAGGCCGGTGGAGTGGATACAGACGGGCTCTCAATGATCGAGAGCCAGGACAATATCTTTCCCCACATTGACTACCGGTCGTTTTGTTGAAAAGCCGTGAACACTTACTGATAATACACGGAGAGCACCTGATCCCCAACCGTATCCCAGTTGAAAACCGTTTCAACAGCGATTCTGCCGTTGTGCCCCATCCATCGAGCCCATTCAAAGTTCGTAAAGAGGGTCCCTATGCCCCAGGCGATGGATTCCGGGTGAGGATGTATTTTCAGCCCATTTACATCATGCCATACATACTCATCAGGACCGCCGATGTTTGTTACGACCACGGGTTTTCCTGCACTCCAGGCTTCAAGGACAACAATGCCGAAAGGCTCGTTGCGGCTCGGCACGCAAACGACATCGCAAGCTCTGTAAAGATCAATCAATTCCCAGCCCGTTTTGAAACCGACAAACCGGGTCGCGTGTGACACACCAAGATCGTGCGCTCGACATTCAACATGAGGTTTCATCTCGCCATCACCTGCGAATACGAACTTGGCGTGAGGATAATATCCGAGTATGTAAGGGATGGCCTCGACCAATAGATCGGGGGCCTTTTGATAAACCATGCGACCACAAAAAAGGACCATCGGATCCATGGAACCAATTCCGTAACGCCCTTTGACCCCATCCGGGGAAAGCCAGCCATCGAAATGATGCAGATTGACCCCGTTGTAGGCCACGAAAACCTTCCACTCAGGGAGTTCATACATCCACATGATCTCATTTTGAAGGGCCCGAGACACCGCTATGACTCTATCGGCACAGTAGGTCCCTGCTCGCTCGATTTCGCGGATGTTAGCAGAAGGGCCACCGTAAAAATTGTTTCCACAGCGGCCATATTCGGTTGAGTGAATGGTGAGTATCCCTCTTCGCCCGCGCCCTTGCTTGATCCAGATCATGGCATTGGCGGCCAGCCAATCGTGCGCATGGATTACATCAAAGGGGCCAACGAAGTCTTCGGTCTGAAAGACATGGTGCACAAAAGACCGGCACATATCGTCGATTTCTGCTATGAAATTATAATTCAACTGAAAGGCGCAACGGTGATAATGGACTCCGTCGATCTGGTCGTAGTGCGACTGGCCGTGTCCCATCCGGGTGAAGACATGCACTTCATGTCCTTTCCGTTCAAACGCAGCCGCCAGCTCGGTGACGTGAACGGCAACGCCGCCCACGGGGATCGAATGAAGTGACTCCCAAGACAAGATCGCTATTCGCATAATGTATCGGAATTTCTACAACGTAACCGTTCACGGGTTCAATGGTTCAGGGTTCACCGAACAAATGTTGAGACCTGCCCCCTGTCACCCCGTGGCCTACGAGCAAGGCCAACGAAAGAAAGGTAACCCTGAGCCGACTTCGCCATAGTAGCCGTTTCAGCCGTCGTAGCCTATGGCTACTATGGCGAAGTCGGCAGGCTACGACGGCTGAAACGGTGAACTCTGAACCTGTAAACGCCTACTGATTTTGAAAGGAAGTTTCTCACTTATTGGCTTCCCTGTCAAGAGGAGTCTTAGCAATAACCCACTGTGCCAACCGCAGGGCAACGTCAAGGTAAGGCTTAACATACTATTTTACAATGAAAATTGGCTCATTTCTAAAATCCCCCCTATCCCCCCTTTTCCAAAGGGGGGTACTTCAACCCCCCCTTTATTAAAGGGGGCTGGGGGGATTTTCATGCTTGCGCGCAACCCGACTTTGACGGGGCCTTGGTCACACCGACATGACGCCCCATTCGCTTTTGAGTTCAAGACCTTCCGTTTGGATTGATATCTGAATCCTGCAATAATCAGTTGCACGTAATCCAGACTTCAGATATACTAGATATTGGGTTGAGCGGTTCAACGTTCACGGTTCCCGGTTGAAGAGCCCCTGGCCCAGACCCTGGCCCAGACCGGGATTATGAGCTTAGTAGATTAATTCAAGCACGTCGCGCCAGGGCGGGCCGGGACTACATGGGCACCAAAATCATCTTGGGATGTCGCGCCCCTGGCCCAGACCGGGATGATAGGGACGGCACATCAATGCTAAAGCTGTCGCGC
>DAOVOU010000290.1 GCA_030629475.1 Desulfobacterales bacterium
ATCATTTCTTTCTTCTACTTCCCTTTGTCTTTTTGCCATAAGCAGCGCGGCGTTCTTTAACGATAAAACCAATTTTCTTTTTCTTTGTTTCAGGTGGTGCCATGAGTTGCCGGATCGCCTCAAAAATGGCCTGAATCTGCTCATCATGACTTTCCAGGTGTTGTTCGAGTTCTGCAAGTTTCCGTGCCAGTTTGTCATGGGATGAAATCATTCTTCTCAACTGAACAAAGGCCCTCATGATTGCAATGTTTACCTCAATAGCCCACTCGCTATTGAGAATTGAGGACAGCATTGCCACACCCTGTTCAGTAAAGACAAAAGGTAAATACTTTGAGTGTTGCCCTCTTTTTAAGGTCACATTTTGTGACCTTAAAGACAGATTTTCCTCTTTTGTCAGCTCAAACATAAAATCACTGGGGAAGCGTTTTATGTTCCGCCTTACTGCTTGCTTCAATACCTTTGTTTCTACACCATAGAGTTCCGCAATATCTCGATCTAACAGAACTTTTTCGCTGCGTAAGAAGATGATCTTCCTGACGATTGATTCAATGGGAACAAGTGCTTTTTTCTTTGTCACGCTTTACGCTTCCTGGGGTTGAAATCACACATTGCGGAAGAAAATCCGGGACGGTCAATCGACCCGAATTCCAGGACGTCCTTCGTTCCGAATCTTCCTGATACGTAGGTCTAATCGGTACCAAATATTTGTCAGCCGTGGCTGCAAGCTCTTCTGACACAGCCTGCCGGAGATGATGAGGCTCCACCACCTCGGCATGTCTACCGAACCCCATCACCCAACTCATCACCTCGCAGAACAGTCTGCGCCCGTCTGCGTGTGTCTGTGGCAAAAACGTTATTTCTTAATGATTTAGCTCGATTTTTTACCAGGAACGAGGACCAAAGTAAAGCCCAAAGCCCCGACTTAACCTGTGTTATGACACGACAACTGTGACAGATACGGTCATACCGATTTTGGACCGCGGACTGCGGATTGTGGATAGCGGATTGGTCCGCCGCAAGCACGCGGAACCTCTTACGCGCGGCTAAGGGATCGCTGGGCCACCAGATATGCAGAGTCGAAATGCCTATGCCGAATCGACTTTTCTCGACGGTCAAGAGCCGAGATGTGTTTAATGGGCAGATCAATTTCAATGAGGCGTTTGGGATATTTCAAGGTTGTAGCCCTGTTTTCATCAATCCCTCCTCTACTGCCGCAATTGCGGCTAACGGTCGATCAATTCCGCAGAACCGCGAGTCGGGTATCAGTCGATTTTTTCCGAATCAATGGCAACGTGACGATCCCGCACAAGCATCTGATGATTGCTCAACGTGTGCAACCAGCGGCCAGTGGTCCATCGGTCGTTCCCTTACGGAATCGCATTAGCAGACGTTGCTCTGGTCTTGTAACATACTGATAATTAACATGTTACAAAAGAACATCGATAGATTTGTCAAAAACATCGATAGATTTTCGATAGATTTCCAACAAACTACTTCTTCTTGAAAACATATCTGGTACCTCGTCCTTTTCCTGTCTGTTCAAGAATATCTAATTTAGTCAACCCCATGAGATCACGGTAAGCGGTATTCTGCACAACTCTTAATTTCTTGACACACCACCCGCTTGTCACAAAGCCTTCCTTAAGAATATGGGCTATGATCTTTTTCTGACGATCGTTTAATTTTGCTTCGATAGACGGGGGGATGATCTGGCCGACATCTTTTGCAGAAACACGGATTTTATCAATATCATCTCCTGGTCCACCAAAAATGACCTGGAAGTAACCAGTGTATGAGTCAATTTCGGGTTTATCAAGGCCATGGTCAATCATTGCTTCCCGCATGCGGCGGAAACCGCTTCCGCGCTCTTCAATTCGATGGAAAAAGGAAAGACATTGGGCAAGTAGAGGGTTTCTGGAACAAGGCTTGTATTTGCCGGATCGGAGCTTAGATAGCGTCAAAGGAGGCGGAGGCAATCCGGGGCTGGAAATGACAATGCGATCAGAAAACTTCTCAACCAGAATTTTCCTGCCGCGATCTTCATAGTCTCTATGCGCACCAGCGTTGACCAAGGCTTCGCGAATCGCCTCTGTTGGGTATTCATCCAATCTCACCCTGTTCAATCCAACGACACGAATGGGATGCCTCGTGTTTCTCTCGATAAAAGCAATGACCTTTTCAATGGCTATAGGTAGAGGCTCTGTAATATCCTCGTGGTCCATTGGGTTTCCGTCCATCTCTGGGCCTCGGTAAGCATCGGCAAGGAAACGACACTGCGGAAAAACGGCAGAAGGGTCTATGCCCAGCAAGGCTATCCCTGCTGCTGTGGCATAATATGTGCCGAACTCCATATCGGTCCAAAGAAGGCCACGTATTAGCAGTTTGCGAATTAATTCCTTTTCAGTGATTGCTGGGGGTTCTATTTTCTCGGCGCTTGCCATGAGCCTTCGTGCCAATTCATGATCCAGATCTTCCCATATCAACCTTTTCAGTGCCTGGTTTTCGAAATCCGATGTGGCTTTAATGGTCTGCTCTGCAATTTTATTTTCAGCGGCGGAAGGCTTGATACGAAATTTCTCTTCAAGGAGGCGAACCAAGGAGGCTCGTACTTCGTTTTGGAGTTCCAGAAAATTGCCGAAACGTCTGTATTTGAAACCATCCTTTTGCACTTCCTGGACAAATTTTACTGTGCCAGGCTCACGTTTCAATTCCGCCGGACCCTTCATATAGACGAGGATCGGCATCTTGACTCCCTTTGCGCATCTGTATTCATGGTGAGTTATGGACAATCCTTCCAAAATCTGGCCGTACTCCTTCCAGATGATTACCAGATAAATGTCGCATGCCTGGAGGCTTTTAAGACATCCTTTTATAGATTCTTCCGGTGAGGCAGGCTCAAGCTCATATAGAATGGGTTCACAGTGCTGATTGAGAAAAGGGTCTGTGTTGATCAGCGACAATACCGCAATGCGCTCATTTTCCAGCTCTTTCTGGACAGAACTGACAAATACTTGAAGTTCTTTCATTGAGCCATCTCCGCTTGCAGTATCACACTGGCACCAGCATTTGATAGTGTTCTATTTTCATAAGAGGCTCCCATCCCATATTCAGTCCCTTGCCGACCAGCTTCACAGAGTCACCTACTAGAATTGCCACGATGACCTGGACAGGCTCAGGGAAGATCGGACCTTGCACGATCACATTTGGTTTGAGTTCTTCAATCTTCATCCCACAGATTCCCGATAGTTTAAGAGGATTAACTTGCCCTGTTTCTTAATGATTTAGCTCGATTTTTTATCAGGAACGAGCACCAAAGTAAAGCTCAAGGCCCCGACTTAACCTGTATTATGGCACATCGTTGCGACAGATACGGCGTACCGATTTTGGATTTTGGCCTCCGGCCCGTACGGGCCTACGCCCCGGAGGGATTGCGGATTAATGAAGGAATCTGATGGGGTAGGGCAGGGGACTTTGTTAGGTATTTTGAGGCCTTAAAACGCTATTTTCAGGCATAAAATCATCCCTGTAAGGAAGTGCCACCAACTCTTTCTCCTTACCCCAAAAAGGGAAAAAGCTCATAGCTGATAGCTGATAGCTCATGGCCAGGGCGTTTGAGGGTTCGAATCTTACAAAACCCCCGTAATCTTATCACTTAGGTTTTTGGTGATAAGATTATCTTATCAACCTTCCTCCTTCTGCCATTCAGCATCAGGCCCTCGTCCCAGACACCGCACCTTGCCGGCTTTCCGTAGGTCTGCAAGCGCCCTTTGAAGGGTTGGATAGCTCACACCAGGGCACGCTTGTCTCAAGTCGGCGATCTTGAATCGTTCGGGAAGTCGATTAAAAGCACGGCGGACCATTTCTCGCTTGGCGCCCCGAGCCGAAGTGATCGC
>DAOVOU010000293.1 GCA_030629475.1 Desulfobacterales bacterium
TCATGGTTTCGTGAGACCTTTTTTGAAGCTCAAAGCTCAAAGCTGAAGGCTCGTTGATCTTTCTGTAATCGTTCACGCGGATCGTCTGTCACCCATCAGCAGAACACGAAAAACAAGCTAGATAAAAGGCTTACGCCTTAACTCCGGAGTTAATCCGTAAGGATTTTATTATGAGGGGTCTCGTCTAAGGCTTTGATTTTACATCTTTCTTTCCCCTTTGTGCTTTGAGCTATCATCTTGCTGACAGTTCGTGGACCGCATCCACCAGTTCGGCTACATTTTCCGGAGGCATATCAGGCAAAATGCCGTGGCCCAGATTGAAGATGTGTCCGGGTCGGCCTGCGGCCTTGTCCAGAATGGCCTGGACATGCGCGCGTATCTCCTTGGGCGATGTGTACAAAACGATGGGATCCAGGTTGCCCATGACAGCTACGTCATCACCGAGCATTGACCAGGCATCTGCTAAGTCCACACGCCAGTCGAGCCCGATCACATCGCCACCCGCTTCTTTCATTAACGGCAACAGTGCCGGGTTGCCTGTACTGAAATTGATCACGGGCGCGGACTTGTCAATTCCTTCAATAAGTCGCTTAACGTGGGGCATGACATACTGCCGGTAATCATCGGGTGACAGAGAGCCGACCCAACTATCGAAAAGCTGGACCGCATCGGCCCCCGCGGCAATCTGGCCGTTAAGGTATTCACTGAGGATCTTTGTCAGGCGCTCCATCAGTGCATGCCACGTAGCCTTGTCCCGGTACATCATGGTTTTGGTCTTGGCATAATCGCGTGATTTTCCGCCTTCGATCATGTAAGATGCGATCGTGAACGGTGCTCCCGCAAAGCCGATCAGCGCAATATCGGGGCGCAGGGTCCGGCGCGTGATCTTGATAGCATCAAACACATAACTCAGCTCGTTCACGTCAGGGTCGTTCAACCGATCCACATCGCCCGGTGTTCGTGTGGGATTATGGATGACCGGGCCTTCTCCTTTGACGAATTCCAGGTTCAGGCCCATCGGCTCGGTGACAAGAAGGATGTCCGCAAAAATAATGGCCGCGTCCACGCCAAGGCGATCTACGGCCATCAATGTCACTTCGGCGGCCACTTCCGGCGTTTTGCACAACTCCAACATCGTCCATTTTTTCCGAATTCTTAGATATTCACGCTGATACCGCCCGGCTTGCCTCATAATCCAGACGGGCGTGTATGCAGTCCGTTCACGCCGGCATGCCTTCATAAAGACAGAATCTTTGATGGTCGGCTGTCCGTCGGCACCTGGCTGCCACACCATGTCAATGCGCTGCCATTGATTGGTATCAACCCGGTTCGCAAAAGCTGTCCGTTTCTTGTAGAGTAAATCGCCGCCACGGCGCGCCATCTCACGCACCAGGTGCACCATTTTCGGGGTATCGGGTTCGTAATCCACGGTCAATCCTTGCTCGGTGATGGCCCGGCTGGCAATGGGTCCCACAGATCCGATGCAGACCTGTTTGAATGCCTGCCGTAGTTTGCTTTCGACGCCATCCATCCTGGCGACCTGGAAGAGATGCCGCACCTGGGTTGCGCTGGTGAACAAAGCAAAGTCCGCACGCCGGGCGTCCCCTCCGATGATATCCTGCATAGCCCGGCGAAGCGGTTCCAAATCTTCCGGCAACTCCCATCGATAAACAGGCACGCTCAAGACCTGAGCCCCACGTTCCTCCAATGCCTTGATCATCTCAGGATTTGACTGCCCATATTCCTGGATAGCCACTCGCTTGTTATGCAACGGATATTTCTCGTCGAACGTTCCCAGTAAATCGGTCCATGTGTACGGCTTGGGAACAAAAATCGTCGGCGCAAGCCCCATCTCCCGCAACGCGGCAACGGGCTTGGGTCCGAGTGCAATGATCTTGACCGACCTAAGCGCTTCAATGAGATCCCGGATGGCATATTTAGTAGCTACCGTTTTGACTAAAAGTCGCGTGCCAACACCAGTCATGAGAATGACTAGATCGATCCAGCCGGCAAGCAGAAGCTTGGCAAACATGAACGCTTCACTGTTGTGCTCAAAAGGAATTTCTCGCATACTTGGAGCAATGACCGGCTCCCCTCCAGCCGCCTTGATCAGCTCGGCTATCTCAGCGGCTTGGCGACTTTCAAACGAGACGACACGCAGGCCTTTGAAATCGATGGGCATGATGACCTCTAAATAAAGAAGCGTATAAGTGGTGGACCCTGGAAATGCAAGTTAACGGGCGAAGCCCCTAAGCTCAATGTAACTAGTGAAAAAATCTACATTTATTTTTTAAAAATATAGAAAAAAGATAGTTATATGTCAAGGCTAAACAGGCATTTGTGAGTGTTCCACTATTCCCTCCGGGCCGTAGGCCAATTGTGAGCGGGGCGAACTGAGTTCTTATACTATATATAGTCTGGATTGGGGAAGCGGATTCAATATATACGTCTCTTCCCTTTTAAAGTTGAAATCCGGAACACTCTATTCTATCAAGATCCATGAAGATTGGCACCCTGGTCTTAGAGAATCCCCTTATTCTCGCCCCTATGGCTGGGATCACCCAGCTCCCTTTTCGACGGTTAGCCAGAGAAGCGGGATGTGCCTTAGTCGTCACTGAGATGGTAAGCGCGAACGGTCTTGTGCACGGCACAAGAAAAACCGTAGAGCTTCTGGTGAGCCATCCCAGCGAGCGGCCACTTTCGGTCCAAATATTCGGGGCAGAGCCGGAGGTCATGAAAGAAGCTGCCCAGATAGTACAGAGCGCAGGTGCCGATCTTCTTGATGTTAACCTGGGGTGTTCAGTCCGAAGGGTGATCAGACAGGGGGCTGGTGCTGCCCTGATGCGTGAACCAGAAAGGCTGGAGGCGGTCTTGAAGGCAATCCGCAGCGCAGTCAGCCTTCCCTTGACCGTCAAAATGAGAACGGGTTGGGAACCTTCAGGAGAGCAGGCGATCAAAGCAGCGCGTATCGCCGAATACTGCGGCGTTGATGCTGTAGCCATCCACCCCAGGACTGCCATTCAAGGCTTTAGCGGCAGGGCAGATTGGTCTTTAATCGCCCGGCTCAAAGATTCGGTTTCTGTTCCGGTCATAGGCAACGGCGACATTCACGGGCCATACGATGTGCTCAGGATGCAACAGGAAACCGGGTGCGACGGTGTTATGATAGGGCGGGCTTCTATCGGAAACCCCTGGATATTTGCCCAGGCACTGGATCTCATTCACTCCAGCCCACCCAGACGGCCGGACCTCCCCAAACGCCTTCACACAGTGCTTTGTTACATCGAGTATTCTGTCAACCATTTTGGAGAAGGTAGGGCTGTGCCCATCATGCGAAGCCGTCTCGGGTGGTTTACCAAGGGTCTTCCACACAGCAGTCGTTTCCGGGCGACCGTCTCCCGTTTGAAAACCAGACAGGATATGGTGGATGCAGTGCAGGCCTATTTTGGTCACGTGTAGACCGCTACCCGGCGTTAGTAGGGCAGCCCACTGTGGCTGCCTGTTTGGATCGGTCGGCGCGGTGGCCGACCTTACTCTGGCGGGATGGAGTGTTGGCTCGCCCTGGCGCGCAGGTATTCGTCATAGGGTTGCGAGGGGTGGCACAGGCCAAGCTTTGCTTGCCTGTGCATGTGCACAGGCAACCTCTGGTTAGCCAGTGGCACCCAGCTCGTTTCGGCCCGCCCTGGCGCGACAGATCGTAGGGGCGGGTTTATCCCGCCCGAATGACAGGCGGCGTAAAGCCGCCCCTACGAGAAAAACCCGGTCTGAGCCAGGGGTTACGTCAAACGGTTTGTTGAGTTCATTGGGTTTATCGGGTTCATTGGGTTAACACAACAAACACAACAAACACA